>CANQEQ010000048.1 GCA_947595345.1 uncultured Bacilli bacterium
TTTTATACTGATTTTTTTTATTAATTATTGTATAATAAATTAAGAGGTTTTAGGAGGCATTATGGCAAATATAATTGATTATTTAGACTGGCGTGGGGATATTTCACTTACTAAAGATTTTCCTTTTAATGAAGTAGATAGTATGATAATGGCAAGATTTTCTTATCTTGTATTTGATAAAATAAAAATGCGTGAAAAAGAAACTATTAAGGATATTGCTTCTAAAATGAAAGATATTCCAAATGATAAATTTTTATGGAATGGTGATAAGGAATTAATTAGTAATTTAGGCTTTAGTCTAAGATTTAAAAATTTAATTGTAACTGATTATATAAAGGTTAATAATCGTAGTCAAGAAAAACAATTTGGAGCTATTACAATTCATTTAAGTGATGAAGAAATGTATGTGTCTTTTATTGGAACTGATGCAACTATATATGGTTGGAAAGAAGACTTTAATATGGGATTCATGGAGCATGTTCCTTGTCAAATAATGGGAAGAGAATATTTAGATAATATAGCTATTAAATATCCAAATAAAAAGATTAGAATAGGTGGACATTCTAAAGGTGGCAATGTTGCAATTTATTCAGCTATTACCATTGATAAAAAAATTCAAGATAGAATTATAAAAGTTTATAACTATGATGGACCAGGTTTTAATAAAGATATAATTAATAAATATGAAACTAATAATATTATAAAAAAGATTGAAACTTATATTCCTCAAGATTCAATTATAGGTAGAGTATTATATCATAAAGAAAAAACTACCATAGTATTAAGTCTTGAAAAAGGAATATTAGAACATGATATTTTTACTTGGCAGATACTGAAAAATGATTTAGTAAGACTGGCTAGAAATACTGAAACAAGTGAAATGATTAATAAAACTTTAATTGAATGGGTTGAAACAACAACTAATGAACAAAGAGAAATTTTAATTGATGCTATATTTGAATTATTTTATTCAACTGATGCTAATTCTTTTGGAGAAATAAAAGATAATTTAATGAAAAATATACCTAAGATAATGAAAAAATATTCAAGTATTAAAGAAGAAGATAAAAAAGTAGTAACGGATATGTTAGGTAGAATAATTAAGTCTAATATGCATGTAAGAATTCATGATGAGCAAGTTAAATTTGATAATTTAAAGAAAGAATATATGTCTAAGGGTAAAAAGGCTTTAGAAGAATTTAATCAAAAGTATAGAAATTTTAGTAAAAAAGATAAAATAAAAGAATAATTATAATTTAAAATGTCGTAGAACACATTATTCTATAAAAAAAAATATAAAAAAAGAACTGCAAGAAATTTGTAGTTTTTTTTGTTTAAAAGTGCCGTAGAACACATTAATTCACGACGTTTTCTACTTGTATTATATCATATATATTTCTAAAAAGAACAAAAAAATGCTAAAAAAATAAAAAAATATTAAAATATACAACTTGGAGGTGAAAAAATGAGATTTTTAAGATTTAAAAGATATAAATATAAAGAAGTTTTGAAAATGTGGTTGAATTCTAAAAGTGATATAAAAATCCAAAGTTATCAAAAGTATGAAAACTTAATAGAAAGATTTTTTAATAATGAACTTGGAAATACTTATATTAGAAAAATAAATAGTAATATAATTAATGAATTCTTTTTAAATTTAGTTAATCTTAATACTGCTGTTTCTACGGAGAGAACTTTAATTTACATTATAAAGTCAAGTTTAGAATATGCTTATAATAGAAAATTATGTGATTATATTAATTTAAAAAATATTAAAGTAAAATATACTCAAAAAACAATTTATATTTTATCTAGGGAAGAACAAAATGCTTTAGAAAATGTTTTAAAAGAAAAAATAAATATTAGAAAAGCATGTTTGTTACTTTGTATGTATACAGGTTTAAGAATTGGTGAAGTATGTGGTTTAAAATGGGAAGATATTAATTTTTCTACTAAATCTTTAGAAGTAAAAAGAACAATTGAAAGAATAAAAAATAGAGATATTAAAAAGAATTCTAAAACTATTTTAATTGAAAGTACACCTAAAAGTGATACCTCAAGAAGAACTATTCCTATTCCTGATTTTTTAATTGATATATTAAAAAGTTTTAAAGGAAATAACTCTAATTATTTATTATCCAATAGTGATAAATTATATGACCCAAGACAATTTGAATCTTTTTATGAAAGAATACTTAAAAATAATAATATTAAATATATTCATTTTCATTCTTTAAGACATACTTTTGCAACCAGGTCAATAGAATCTAGAATGGATATAAAAACATTGAGTGAAATTTTAGGACATTCATCAGTTGAAATAACTTTAAAACTTTATGTGCATCCATCTTATGAACTTAAAAAGAATTCTATTGAAAATCTAGTAGACTTTATGACAAGTGCTTATTAATTTTTAAAATTATTCATTTAAAGTTTGAAAAATATTAAATCTATATGATATACTATATTTATATAAAATGTCGTAGAATAATGTGTTCTACGATAGTTTTAACAGGAGAGTGGTATTTATAAGCTTTAGAAACTTTTAAAAGTTTGTAGTTAAGGAAATTAAGGAAAGGAGTAAAAAAAATGAACGGAAATGAAGAAACTAAAAGTAAGATAATAATTGGAGTAGTTTTAGCTATTGTAGTTTTAGTAGTAGTTGTCTTACTTTGTTTGAAAGGTTGTGTTAAGGAGTATACAGTATCATTTGATTCAGCTGGTGGAAGTGCTGTTTCAAGTATTAAAGTAAAGGAAAATGAAAGTATTACTGAACCAACTGAACCTACAAGAGATGGTTATATATTTGGAGGTTGGTATTATAATGAAGAGTTATTTGATTTTGATACTAAAATCAAAGAAAATCTAACCTTAAGTGCTAAATGGAATAAAGAAGAAGATGGTAAGTTAGTTCTAGAGAATACAAGTTTAGAATTAAAAGTAGATGGGAATGGTGAAATTAAAATATTATCATATCCTGAAAATTTAACTTTAGAGGATTTAATTTTTACATCAAGTGATGAAAGTATTGTAAAAGTTTCAAATGATGGTAAATTAATAGCTTATAAAGATGGTAATGCAACAATTACAATTAAATCTAAAGATGGAAAATATGAGGAAAAAGTTGTTGTAACTGTAACTAAGAAAATAGAAGAAGAGAAAAAAGAAGAAAATACAAAGCCAAGTAATAATGGGGAAGGTAGTTCTACTACTAAACCAAGTACTTCAAGTAAACCTAAAGAAGTAGCAGTAACTAGTGTTACTATATCTGGAGGAAGTTCTGTTAATGTAGGAGGTACTTTACAATTAAGTGCTAATGTATCACCTAGTAATGCAACTGATAAAAGTGTAACTTGGTCTATTGTAAGTGGAAGTGATAAAGCAACAATTGACCAAAAAGGTAAGTTAACAGCTAAAGCTTCTGGAAAAGTAACCGTTAAAGTTACAAGTAAAAATGGTAAGACGGCAACTAAAGAAATAACTATTAGTTCAGTTTATAAAGTAGTTTTAATACCGGAATGTTCTGAGATGCCAGGAGTTCCACCTTTAAGGTATCAATTCTTTGTATATCGTGATGGAAAAATATTCAAAGATTATGTTCAATTTATTTATAATGGAGTTGAAGCAACACCTAGAAGTTATACAATTCCAAGTAAGAATGTATCAAGTAGTGTTAAAAGTGTAAAAATTTCTTTAAGTAATGAAACTGTAAATGCAACAGTTACTTACCAAGCAAATAATAATTGTTAAGGAGGTTTAATATGAATAGTAAACTAAATAAAATAATAATATTGGTTTTTGCCTTTTTCATAGGACTTGTACCAGTAATGGCTAAGGAAGTAACGTTTGACGAGTTGAATAAAGAAGTTTTAGAAATACAATCTGATGCTACCTATTATTATGTAATAGGAGAATATGTTTTTACTGGTGCCTATGGTCGTGATGATGGGAAAATTTTAACAATTCAAGATATAATGTTAGCTTCTAAAAGTATAGAAGGAGCATTTAATGAGATAAATCCAAGTCCAACTTATGATAAAATGACAATTAATTATGTTAGAAAGTCAGGTTCAACTTGGGTTATTGAAGAAAATATCTGTGGAAAAACAGATTTAAAACAAGAATTTCAAGATAAAACAAAAATTAATATAGAATTTGTAGATTATGTAAGATTAAAAACAGCAACCAAGGCTAATTTTGATTTAGATTTAAGTAAGAGTAAAAATTCTACAAGTTATCAAAGGTTAATAGAAACAGATTATGGATTTACTGGTGGAAATGCAAGTAATACTAGAGATTTAACATATAAAGATGGTAAATTAACCGGATTACTTAAAGAGTTTAAAGGAGATTTAACCGGAGCTGGCTTTAGTTCAGAAGATAAGTCTGGTTATTATTTCTCATTCTTTGCTGAGTTTGAAGATGAAGAATTAGTAAATTCTAATAGTACAATTACTATGAAAGTAACTAATGTAGTAGGAGAAGAGAAGATTACAAGTACTAAAGTATTTAAGCAAAGTGATTTTGATAGTGACCTTGGAATAGCTATGTTGTTTGCTTATAAAAAAACATCACCTTATCAAACAATTGAATTAACATTTGATTATGATGGTGATAATGGAAAAGAAGATAAATATAGTCCATATACTTATACAATTGATTTAAGTGAACTTAAAATTCCAACTGTATCTAGTATGGATATGTCAGGAAATATTACAGCAAGTGATATAGAAACTTATAAAACAACTTGGAAATATACAAAACCTGATACAGTTAATTATGATTTTCAAAATGATACTTTAACTTTAGATGGTACTTTAGTTAGTCAAGAAATTGATAATTCGGTTGCTAACTTTGCTTCAGATGACCAAACTGGATACTATGTTTTAGTTAACTTTAATTCTAGTGATTTTATACCAGGTGAAAGTACTATTAAAATTGAAAGTGGTCATAATTCAACAGTTAAAAATGTTAAAGAAGAAATAAAAGGCAATGATGTTTCCGTTTTATTATCTTTAAAAGACAACGTATTAGAGCCTCAAAAAGAATTTACAGTTACTGTTGATTTAGATGGCGATGGTGATTATTGGTTAGAAAAAGAATATAAAATTAATTGGAAAGATTTAATTTTAGTAAAGAGTACTAAAGTAAGTGCCAAAAAAGAATTTAGTACAGAAAAAGATATTTCTGAGTTAATTACTAATAGTCTTCATGTAACTGGTTGGGATATTTCAAATATTAGTAGAGTAACTATTACTCCAAATAATAACATTATAGAAATAAGTGGAGTATTGCCTAAAGTAAATGGAGTTACAGGAGCTGGCTTTAAAGAAGCTGAGTTAACAGGCTATTATTTACCTTTCGTTTTAAGTTTAACTGAAAATGCTACAAGTGATACTAAAGTAATTCTTCCTTGTAATGTAGAAAGTGATACTTGTGTTGAAGGTAAGAAAACTATTATTGGAAATTCTGGATTTGATACAGAAAAAGAAGTTTTAATCTTTGCTTCTTTAAGAGAAAATGAAACTTCATTTGATATAGTAGTTGACTTAGATGGAGATAAAGAAGAATATGCACCATATACACTTACATTTGATTATAGTAAGTTAATTTTACAAAAAGAAACAAAAATTAGTGAAACTAATGTTTCAAATAATGTAATTGGTGCTGACAAAGATGCTTTTATTAATAGTTATGGTTATACATTTAATTTAAAAGACGAATTTAAGATTACAAGAAGTGGAGAAACTTTTAAAATAGAAGGTAAAGTTCATGAACAAGATTTAAAAAAAGATGGTGTTTTCTCAAGTGAAGAAGCCAGTGGTTTCTATATTCCATTTAACTTTAAACCTGATGGTTATATAAAAGGTAAAACTGTTGTAACAATTCCTTCTAAAAAAGGTACTGAAACAAAAGATTTAGTAATCAATGACGATTTAGGTGCTAGTGTTTTAATGGCTATATCTAAAGAGAAAATAGCTAAATGTGAAAGTACTCCTGAAGATTGTAAATTTAAAGTTACAATTGATTTAGATGGTTCAGACGACCAATATATGCCAACGGATATTTATATAGATTATTCTAAAGTAAATTTCATATCATATATTAAAGCAACTTTCAATTATCATGAACCTGCTTCTAATAAAGTTATAAAATTATATCCAGGTGAAACTATTAATGAAGATTTAGTAGATGAGCCAACTTATGACGATTATCACGTATTTAGTAAATGGACAGATACTAAAAATAGCGAATTTGAATTCGGTAAAACTGTTGTAAACGAAGATATTACTTTAAATCCAAATTGGACTATTTTAGTAAGTAAATACATAAATGCTAAAGTAAATGCTATTGAAGGAAATGAAAATTATGATAAGCCAACTATAAGTGGAACTAATCTTACACTTAAACTTAAGAAAAATAATTTAGGTAAAGAAACATTAAGTAATATGTTAGCTCCAATTATTTTAGAAGTTTTAAATACTAAAGAAATAGGTAAGGTTACACTTAGTTTAGAAGATGGTAATAATGTAGATATTACTAATAGTGATAATGCAACTATTAAAAGTAATATAGAAGAAACTTTATTAAGTGGAAAAACTGATTTAGACGAATTAATTACTAAAAAAATCACAATTTCGTTTGAAAAGAAAGAGGATGCTTTAGTTGAATTTGATAGTGCTGAAGATTATAAATTAGAAATTACAGCTGACTTTAGAGAAGTTAAAAATGAAAGTGAATTAAGTTCTGCCTTAGAAACTAGTGGAGTTAATACAATTTATGTTATTGAAAGCTTCCCGGTAGATGCAGAAAAAGTAATTAATAGAAATATTACAATATCTGGAACTAATAGTAAAAATACTATTACAAGTAATGGAAAAGACTATGTTTTTAAAGTAAGTAGTGGGGAAGTAACTTTTGATAATATTAAGTTAACAGGAGCTAAAGTTGGAATATTTGCTAATACAGGTACAATTACTCTTAATAATATTGATTTATCTAATAATACCGAAGCTGGAATGGAATTAAGTGGAAATGTAACTTTAAAAGGTGATAAGAATAAAATTGCTTATACTAATGAAGCTTACGAGACACCTTTAATTCGTATTCCTAAAGAACAAAAGAATAATCATAAAATAAATATTGAAGGTTTAACTAAAGTTGATACACTTTATGATGTTAAGAAGTTTGATAGAAATAGTGATTATAATGCTGAGTCAGATGTTTATATTGGAGATAAATTAGTAGCTAAAGAATATCGTTATATAAATCATTATCTTGATGCAACTAAAAGTAATAAATGGCTTAAATTAGTTTATATTGCTGATAGATCTATTACTGGTAAACCGATTGTATATACTGTTTACTTTGATAAGGAAAAAGGTAAAAGTTTAGAAAATAATGCTGAACCTGCTAATGATATTAAATATCTTACAACTTTTGATGGAACTTTAGGAACATATACTGTTGATAAATGGACTAGTGCTGGCAATACTTATAGCTATGGTGAGGTTGAACCAACTAAAGATGGTTCATATGGTATAATTTATAAAGTTGAATATAAAGAACATGTTACAGAAGTAAGTGATGAAGACGCTTTAATTGAAGCAGTTAAATCAGGAGACGAGAAAAAAGTTGTAGTTGTTAAAAATGAAATAGTTTTAGAAAAAGAACTTGTAATAGGTGCTAATAATATTTCTATTACTGGAAAAGTTAGTGGAAATAATGCAGTTAATGGTTCTTTAAAAGGTAAAATTAAAGTAACAGGTAATAATGTAAGATTATCATTAATGAGTATAACTGGTAATTCAGTTAGTGATGCTAGTGAAGACAAAGCCGTAGTTACAATTGAAGGAACTGGGTTCAATTCTTCTCAAGTTAAATATAATGCTAATAATATAGGAGATAATTGGGAAAGTATTTTATGTTATACTCATGAAAATCCAACTACCGTTTTATTCTATAATACTTTTGATGGTTCTAATGCTAAAAGCTTAATTGACTTTAAAGGAAAATTAGCCAAAGATAGTGATGATGGTAATAATCATTCTCGTTTAATTGGTAATACTTTTAAAGGTACTGAGACAACTAAAGAATTTATTATCATAGAAGAGTTTGAAGATGGAGCTAAACTTGAGATTACTCAAACTGAAGCAGATTTTGCTGATACTCACGAATATGGTATTAGAATTAAGAAACCAAGTACTCCAATTAAAGCAACAATTGATTTAGGTTATGACTGGTTTAATAGTGATGATAAAAAATTAAAAATTGCTCTTGAAACAGATGGTAGTACTGATTATAGTGGTTTAACAATTAAAGGTGGTAGAGACTTTAAAGGTAAAGTAGAATTATGTTACTTAAAAGATGGTAGAGAAGAAACTACTAATGACGCAGGAGAAGCTAATCTTATAATAAGTGAATAGTAGATTAATTAGTTATTGAAGAGGTGATAAAGTAAAATTTATCACTTCTTTTTTAACAATTAAATAAGTTAGAGAATAATTAAATAATCCATAACTTTTATAAAGTTATGGATTATTGCTTTTTAATATTTTATATTTAATTCATCTAAAATTTCCTTATATTTACCATTTGGAAATAAAATTGGTAAGATTTCTTTTACAACATCTTTATTATTTATGATTTTTTTCCAAGAATTTTTAGAAACATTTTCTAATAACTCTTGTTTTGTTTCTTCCCAATTCTTTTCAAAATCTAATTCAATTTTACTATCTTCTGACTTTTTCCACTTTAGCAAATATTTAGTCATTTCATCCCATATTGTTTCTTTTCCTAAATATTTAGTAAATTCGTCACCATAGAATAAATTTAAAATTGCACCATTATTTTGGTTTTCTTCTATTTTTTTAAGATAGTATTTTCTATTTTTAACTAAAGATTGATCAACAAACCACATTCCCGCTTCTATGTTTTTATCTGGATATTTTTCTTTTAAATATGAAACCTTTTTCAAAAAATTTTCAAATTGTCCTCTTTTTTTTGTTGAATCATGATCATCTCGCATTTTTTGCTCAATCATAATAATTTTATTATTATATTCAAATAATTGATCAAAAAGAATTGCTTCGTCATGATAAATTGCCCTTTTGGGAAGATTTGTATAATATTTTCCTAAATAATTCGTAATTATATCTTCTATAAAGTCACCAAAACTTATTTCATGTGATTGTGTAATATTTTGAATTAATTTTAATTTTGGAGAAGTAGGTCTAAAAATTCCAATATATCTATCAGGATTTGAAGCAACTTTATTTATTAGGTCAGCCTTTGCATTTTTATAAAGCGTTAACTTTAATTCAGCGACAAAATCTTTATATTCTAATATATTAACCATGATTTACCTCCATATTTATATAATCATATCTTAATTTATTTATTGGTATTAATTCATCTTTTTTTATATAGAAATAATCCCAACCATTATTATTTGTTTTATTTAAGTATTTTGCTGACATTTTGTGAATTGATAATATTTCAGTATCGTCATAAACATTTCCATCAGCATTAACCTTGCATATTTTTTTCCCGTCTTTATTATATAAAATTTCATTTTCTTTTATCATGCCAGATTCTAATAACTTTTTCATAGGAACTTTAGGTGGCTTAACTTCTAATTTTAAATTTGAAATATCATCATTTAAAGGAACTATGCTATTGATTCTTTTTTGAGCAGCTTCATTATAATAATGTTCCCTTTCAATTCCTATATAATTTCTTCCTAATAATTTAGCGATTGCTCCAGTTGTACCAGTTCCAAAAAAAGGGTCCAAAATTATATCATTAGGTTTTGAAGTTGATAATATAATTTTATATAAAAGTTTTTCTGGTTTTTGCGTAGAATGTATTTTTTTTCCATTCTTGTCTTTCAATCTTTCATTTCCTATACATATACCTATATCCCATATGCTTTTATCTTGTTTATTGTTATTTAAATATTTCATTGTTTTATAATTGAATGTATATTTTGATTTTTTTGATTTAGTACACCATATTAAAGTTTCATGTGAATTTTGAAATCTTGTTCCAGCAAAGTTAGGTGCAGCATTAGGTTTTGACCATATAATATCATTTAATATCCAAAAATCTAAATTTTGCATTATATATCCAAGACGAAATATGTTTTGAAATGAACCAATTACCCAGATTGATCCATCTTTTTTTAAAATTCTTTTACACTCTTTTAGCCAGTCTAAACAAAATTTATCATATTCACTATAATTTGAAAATTTATCCCATTTATCTTCTACACCTTCAAATTTTGTGCCATCTGTTCTATGAAGTTCTCCTTCTGTTTGCATGAAATAAGGTGGATCAGCAAATATTAAATCTATGCTTTCATCTGGAATTTTTTTTAAATTTTCTATTGTATCTCCCTCAATAATAGTATTTTTAATTTCGTCTATATTAAATGAATAATTTATATTATTAGTTATTTTCATAATTTTACCATCCTTATAAATTAAGTATAACATATAATTCAAAAAAGTTCTAGGTATCAAGTAAAAAAATATATTTTCGTAAATTTGTCTCTTGTGCATTAATAGGTAATAGAGTAAAATTTATCACTTCTTTTTTAGACAAAGGAATTATTACTTGTAAATTGAAATAATTTATGTTAATATAAATGACAAGTAAAAAATATATTGAGGGATAAAATTAATATAGAATAATATAGAAAAAACTAAAAATAACGTGAGGTG
>CANQEQ010000049.1 GCA_947595345.1 uncultured Bacilli bacterium
CTTTTATTCAATAAGAAAACACATGAACATTTTTATTATACTTTATTCATGTGTCTAATTTTCTCGTTTTTTATATTTACATTGTTTTAAAATTTTCTACTTCTTCTTGATTATCCATCATTTCTTGATAAGCTATAATTATTTTAGTTTCAATTGTTCCATCAAGTAAAGAATTTAAAGAATTACTCTTTTTATATATTTTACAAACTATATCTCTAATTAATTCTTCATTATCATACTCTGGATAATCTTTCATAAATTTTTCTACTATCTCATTCATTTTAGAATTAAGATAAGCTTTTTTATAATTTACATATACACTGTGATTCATAACCCCTCCTATTTCTCTTCAGGTCTCATAAGTGGAAATAAAACATTATCTTTAATATTAGGTACGCCAGTTAAAACTTGAAGTACTCTATCAATTCCCATACCCCAACCAGAAATTGGAGGCATACCATATTCCATAGCATTTATATAATCATAATCCATCATCATAGCTTCCTCATCACCTTGAGCTTTAAGTTCAGCTTGATGTAATAATCTTTGCTCTTGGTCAATTGGGTCAACTAATTCAGAATAAGCATTTATAATTTCAGCTCCATTTATAACTAATTGGAAACGGTCAGTTAAAGTTTTATTCTCGTCATTTGCTCTTGCTAAAGGTGATAATTCAATTGGATGTTCAACTAAGAATGTAGGTTCAATTAAATTAGGACGAGCAACTTTTTTATATAAAGCATCTACTAAATTTCCAAAGCCTAAATTTTCTATATCTTCTTCGGTTTCAAATGTAATATTTTTTTCTTTAATTGTTTTAAGTAATTCTTCCTTTGTATTTACCTTTTTAATGTCAATATCAGCATATTTTAAAATCAAATCTCTAAATGATACAGTTTCCCATTTCTTAGATAAATCTACTTCTTTTTCATTAATAGTAATTTTTAAAGTACCAAATACTTTTTCTATAACAGTTTTTAACATATTTTCAAGTAAAACCATATTATCTTTATAATTATAATAAGCAGCATATCCTTCTATCATTGTAAAATCTTGTAAATGAGTTGCATCAATTCCTTCATTTCTAAAACATCTTGCAAATTCAAATACTTTAGTAAAACCTCCAACAACAGCTCTTTTTAAATAAGTTTCAGGAGCAATTCTTAAATAAACATCAATATCTAAAGCATTATGATGAGCAATAAAAGGTTTAGCTGTTGCACCACTAGCTTTATTTGATAAAACTGGTGTCTCAATTTCAATATATCCATTATCCTCTAAAAATCTTCTAATTTCTTTAATAAAAGAATATTTCAATAAAAATCTTTTTCTAGTTTCTTCGTTCATGATTAAATCAAGATAACGATTTCTATAACAAATTTCTGGGTCAGTTACACCATGGAATTTTTCAGGAAGTGGTTTTAAAGCTTTACCTAAAAATGTAAAGTCTTGACATCTTAAAGTTTTTTCTCCGGTTTGAGTTGTAAATATCTCACCACTAGCACCTATAAAATCTCCTACATCAATTAATGATTTAAAGAAGGCATACTTCTCTTCTCCAACCATATCAATTTTAATAGATAATTGTAAATCCCCTTCTAAATCACGAATTTTAAGAAAACTCATTTTTCCCATTTTTCGCATAAAAACAATCCGACCAGCAACTTTTACATTTTCTGTTCCATCTTCTAAATTCTTAGCTTCTTTTAAAGTGTTTGTAACTTCGAATCTTTCAGGATAAGGATTGCAATATTTTCTAATTTCTTCTACTTTTTCACGTCTGACTAACTCTTGTTCTGTAAATTCTCTCATAACTCCTCCTTCAAAAATACTAAGTAAATGATAGCATTAAATATATTTATTGTCAAATAAAATCTTACTTTTTCCCTTTATTTATATAGTTTTTACGTTCTTTTTTATACTATAATTTTACTTTTTTAAATATTTTTTTAAAAATTAAATATATTAATGTAAAATTTATTGGAAAATAGATAAATTTTTGTTATTATTAAAATAGGTGGTGAAATATGAAAAATATCGTTGATAGTGTTATAGAAATTCCTCTTGGCACGAAAAACAAATACGAAATTGACAAGAAATTAGGAAAAATAAGATTAAGTCGGGTTCAATATTCTTCAATGACTTATCCAAGTGAATATGGCTATATTGATGAGACTTTAGCAACTGATGGAGACCCAGTTGATATTTTAGTTATTTCAAGTGAAGCTAGTTTTCCTGGTTGTATAATTGAAGCTAAAGTTTTAGGTTATTTAGATACCATTGATAATGGCTTTGGTGACCCTAAAATAATTGCCGTTAATAATGTTGACCCAAGATGTAATTTTTATAATTCTCTAGAAGAATTACCTAAGCATTCTTTAATTGAAATTAAAAACTTTTTTGAAAATTATAAACTTCTTCAAAATATTAAAGTTCAAGTTTTTGATTATCATGGTATAAATGAAGCTATGCAAATAATTGAAGATGGTAAAAAACGTTATTTAGAAAATAAAAATAAAGAAAATTAAAAAGATAATGATTTACTAAATATAGTAATTAACATTATCTTTTTTATTTTAGTTTTAATCTATTTACATCATAGCCTAAAGTTAATTTTTCAATTTCTAATCTATCAGTGTCAATTCTTTTAAAACAATCTTTGATTAAACTTTCACCAATTATATCTTCTTTATGAATTTTTCTATACTCTTCACTTTCTAAAGTTTCATGAAAAGATAAATTAATTTCTTCTAAAGTATCATCATCCATGAATAAAAAAATTGCTCTTAAGAAATATTGTCTAATTTTATTTAAACTTCTAACATTAATATCTTGATATAAATTATCTTTAACTTCTAATATTTTAATAATTTCTGAAATAGCATAAGGAAGAGCAAAACTTCCTCTTAAAGCATCGTATCTTTCTTTAGATATATCATGTAAATCGGCTTCAAATAAAGAATTAACGACAATTGGACTTTTTAAAAAGTTAGTTTCTAAAATAGAAGTTTCAATTGTTCTAAAAATAAAGGAAGAAAAATATTTAGATTTAGTTAATTCTTTTTTTATTAAAGGATTTTTTTCATTTTCTATGGCATTTTCTAAAAATTCTATATAAAACATAACCATTTCTTCTTCAAAATTATTCTGAACTTGCATATTATTGTTAATAAAATTACTTAACTCTGAAATAAATTTAGAATTTTTTACTTTTTCTAGTTCTAAACTATTTTCTAAAGACTGAATATTAATATTTACTTTATATTTTAAATACTCTTTTAATAAATTGTTTAAAATTCTTCTTAATATTCTATTTTCATAATCTTTATTTACAATACTATTAATATTATTATAAAAATTTTTTTTAATTAATTCTTTTAAAATATAAAAACTTAAAGCTTTGGCTTTTTCTTTGGTAAGTTCTAGTTCTAAATACTTATTTTCTTCAACTTCTCTAGTAATTTTTAAATATTCTATTTTTTTACTATATAAAGAACTTTCTCTTTCACCATTTATATCTAATTCTTCTAAATCATTATATAAATTATTCAAGGAATTGGTAATTTTTATTAAATCTTTTAATTTTTCAATGTCTAAAGTTGTTAATTCATAAGTAGTCATTTTAACACCCTTTCTTAAATATTGCTATGAGTATCTTATCATATAGCTTTTTTAAAGTCAATTTGTAATTTTTAATAATCGTTCTTAGATTTTTAGATTATTAAAATCATAATAAAAAAGTAGACATCTTTTTAGACATCTACTAAATTTTATTTTATTTTTCTATATTTATTACTTATCTTGCTTCTTCTTGAGCTCTTATTTCTCTTATAACTGTAACCTTAATAGTACCAGGATATTGCATTTCTTTTTCAATTTTTTCTTTAACGTCTCTTGCAATTTTATAACTTTCTAAATCGCCTACTTCTTCTGGTTTTACAATTACTCTAAGTTCACGACCAGCTTGAACAGCAAAAGTTTTATCAATTCCTTCAATTCCTTCAGTTACTTTTTCAAGTTGTTCTAAACGTTTTAAGTAATTTTCTAAAGAGTCATTACGAGCACCTGGACGAGAAGCTGATAAAGAATCACATATAGCAACTATGGTGGAAATAACACTAGTTGGAGCTGTATCACCATGATGGGAAGCAATAGCATTTATAACTTCTTCAGGTTCATGATATTTTTTAGCAAGAGCTACTCCAATTTCTACGTGACTTCCTTCAATTTCGTGGTCAATGGCTTTTCCTATATCATGTAAAAGTCCAGCTCTCTTAGCTAACATAACATTTTCACCAAGTTCACCAGCTAAAATACCGGATAACTCAGCAACTTCAATTGAATGAGTTAAAGCATTTTGACCATAGCTAGTTCTAAAGTGAAGTTTACCAATAATTGCTACTAATTTAGGGTCAACCTTAGTTATTCCTAAACGAATTAAGGCATTATTACCATATTCTATAATTTTTTCATTCATTTCTTTACTAGTTTTATCATATAATTCTTCAATTCTAGTTGGGTGAATACGTCCATCTTTAATTAAGGTTTCCAAAGTAATTCTAGCTATTTCTCTTCTTAGAGGGTCAAAGCTTGATAAAACAACAGCTTCCGGAGTATCGTCAATTATTAAGTCAACTCCTGTAATAGCTTCAATAGTTCTTATATTTCTACCTTCTCTACCAATAATCCGACCTTTCATCTCATCATTTGGTAAGTTAACAACTGTAACAGTTTGTTCTTCTGAAACATCAGCTGCATATCTTTGCATTGATAAAACTAACATTTCCCGAGCTTTTTTATCACATTCTAACTTAGTTTCATTTTCTCGCTCTTTAATGTAATTAGCAATTTCTAAATCCATGGATTCTTTTACTTTTTCCATGACTAATTTTTTAGCATCTTCTTTTGATACTCCAGATAATTCTTGTAAAACTTTAATTTGTTCATTTTTAATTTCTTCAACTTTTGCTTGACTTTCTAAAATAGCAGTTTGTTTTAGAGCTAATTTGGCTTCACGTTCATCTAAAGCTTCTTCTCTTTTTTGAAACATTAAATCACGTTTATCCATGTTACTTTCTCTTTGAGTTAAACGATTTTCAGAATCTTTAAGTTCCTGTTTTTTCTCTCTGATTTCTTTTTCAGTATCCATTTTTAGCCTATGTAATTCTTCTTTAGTTTCAAGAATTGAATCACGTTTAAGTTTATCGGCTTCTTTTTTAGTAGTCTCTAAAAGGGCTGCACTTTTTTTATTAATCATATTACCACGTACTATGTTAACAATAATAACAAGTAGAGCTCCTACCACTATTCCAACTAAAGTAAGCAAAACGAAAATAATTGTATTATTCATTTTCCTTCCTTTTCTAGTATTATTTTAAATTTACCGTAATACTTCGGCCAATACTATGTCTTAAAAAATCTATTTTAATTTATTTTTAAATTATATATAACTATATAAAACATAACATCTAATTTAATTGTAATTTTTTTTTATTTTAATGTCAAC
Organism: uncultured Bacilli bacterium; assembly: GCA_947595345.1. Lineage (GTDB taxonomy): Bacteria > Bacillota_I > Bacilli_A > RF39 > UBA660 > RUG591. The sequence continues at coordinate 5,507 of CANQEQ010000049.1, forward strand.
ACTTTTTAAATTTCTTCTACCTTATTATATATAAGATAACAATTTTTAGGCCTACCTATTTACATTTTATTTACATTAATAAACCCTAATTTTCATATTTAATATGATATTTACATAAAAAAACAAATTCCCAATAAATTTAGTGGAAAAATAAAAAAAAGTATAGTATAATTTAGTATGGGTGATAAAATGAATTATCCAAACGGCATAAAGAAAAAACAAGAAGAAAAAATTATTACCTACAAAAATCGGGGAATGACTTTAGAAAATGATTTAAACATTACTAATCAATATTATATAGATAACGATATTGCTTATATTTATAAAAAGCCTACTCCTATTAAAGTTGTTAAAGCTGAATACAATAATAAAGGTTATAGAGTTATAAAAGAAGCTTATTACAGTGAACCATCAACAACAGATTATAATGGGATTTATAAAGGCTCATATATTGATTATGAAGCTAAAGAAACTAAGAATAAAACATACTTTCCAATTTCAAACATTCACAAACATCAAATACTTCACCTAAGACATGTTGAAAAAGAAAAAGGAATTTGTTTTTTAATTATAAGGTTTACAACCCTTGATAGAACATTCTTATTAAAAGCTAGTAGTTTCTTAGATTATCTTGATACAAATAAAAAAAGTACATTACCACTTAAATTTATTGAAGAAAATGGATATTTAATTAAAAATAAATTATTAAAACGAGTTGATTACTTAGAAATCGTTGATAAAATATGGAGGTTATCATGAAAGAAAAAAAAGGAAATGAAAAAAACAAAAAGACGAAAACTACACCAAGTAAAGCTAAGTCTTATACACCAAAAGAAAAAGGTGAACTTAAATTACGTAAAGGCTTTTTAATTAGTATTGCTGTTATTTTAATTATGACATTAATTACTTATTTTTTAGCTGGAATTGAGTTTGCAATTATAACGGCAATTGGTGTTACAATAATTTTAATTTTTGCAAGACTACTTGATAGCAAAAGAAATAAGAAAAAGCAAAGAAAGATTGCTAAAGTATTTTTAATAATCTTCTTGGTATTTGCAATTATTGGAGTACTTGGAGTTGGAGGCTTCTTAATTTATGTTGTTACAACAGCTCCGGAATTTAATGAAGACCAATTAAAAGAAAAACCTTCTACTATTCTTTATGATAGTGATGGTAAAGAATTTGCTAAACTTGGTAGTCAATTAAGAGAAAACATAGAATTTGACGATTTACCAGAAGTATTTGTTGATGCTCTAATTGCAACCGAAGACTCAAGATTTTTCCAACATAATGGACTTGACCTTGCTAGATTTTCTAAAGCTGCTGTTGGTCAATTATTAGGAAAAGATGATGCCGGTGGTGGTTCTACTCTATCAATGCAGGTTATAAAAATTAACTTTACAGATGACGTTGCTACCGGAATTAAAGGTTTAATTCGTAAATTTACTGATATTTATCTTGCTGTATTTAAACTTGAAAAGAATTATACTAAGGAACAAATAATTGAATTTTATATAAATAATAACAACTTAGGTGGTGCTTGGGGTGTTGAAGCTGCTTCTAAGTATTACTTTAATAAATCTGCTAGTGAACTAAATTTAGCTGAGGCTTCCCTACTTGCTGGTATGTATAAAGCTCCGGAATATTATAATCCTTATAGAAATCCTGAAGCTACGGCAACAAGACGTAAAACTGTTTTAAATTTAATGGTAAGACATGGTTATATTACTAGAGAAGAAGCTGATATGGCTGATAGTATTCCTATTGAGTCTTTATTAACTCAAACAACTTCTAATCAAAATTCATATCAAGGATATATTGATACTTTATGTGAGGAAATTCAAAAGAAATATGGTTTAAATCCTCGTACTACTTCAATGCTTGTTTATACAAATATGAATCGTAAAAAACAAGATGCCTTAAATGATGTTGCTAATGGTAAAACTTATAAATGGATAAATGACTATGTTCAAGCAGGAATTGTTGTTGTTGACTCTGGAACCGGTAAAGTTGAAGCTTTAATTCCTGGTCGTAATCAAGCTAATATAATTGATGGATTTAATTACGCAACTGACTTAAATGTTCAAATTGGTTCAACAGCTAAACCTTTATTTGACTATGGTCCTGGTATTGAATATAATAACTGGTCAACTTATACTTTATTTGATGATAGCCCAACAACTTATGCTAATGGTCAGTCAATAAGAAACTATGATAGTAGTTATAAAGGATTAATAACTTTAAGATATGCCTTATCTGATTCTCGTAACGTTCCTGCTTTAAAAGCTTTTAGACAAGTTGATAAAAAGAAAGTAATAGAATTAGTAACAAGTGTTGGTATTACTCCTGAAATAAGTGGCAATACCTTACATGAAGCTCATGCAATTGGTTCATTTAATGGTTCTAATCCAATGCAAATGGCTGGTGCTTATCAAATTTTCTCAAATGGAGGAAAATATACTGAACCTTATTTAGCTTCTAAAATTGTTCTTCGTTTATCAGGTGAAGAAATCAATGCTGATGTTGAAACTAAACAAGTAATAAGTGATTCTACTTCTTATATGATAGCTGATGTTTTAAAAGGTGTTGTTACTAATAGAATGCGTAATTTCAAATATCATATAACGGATAATTTCTCTGTTAAATCTGGTACAACTAACTATCCAAGTAATTACTGGGATATACATAAAGGCCTTGCTTGGGATGCTATTCCTTCAGCTTGGATTATCGGATTTACAACTAAAACGGTTGTTTCAATTTGGTATGGTTATGAAAAACTTGACCCTGAACATTTAGATAGAGTTTTACATTGGAATCCGGCTATTCAACAAAGAGAAAATTTATTTAATGCTGTTGCCAATGCTGTATTTAATCATGATGGAAGTGACTTTGTCATGCCAAGCAGTGTTGTAAAAGTTGGAGTTGAAGCTGGTACTAATCCACCGAAACTTCCAAGTGCTAATACTCCAAGTAATAAAATAGTATATGAATTATTTAAAAAAGGAACTGAACCAACTGAAATTTCTAATAGTTATTCTCAACTTGCAGCTCCTACTAATTTAAGTGTTAATTATCAAAATAATCAAGTTACTTTATCTTGGAATGGTGTTAGAGATGAAGGATATGTAGATGGTGGTACTTTAGGATATTATATTTACTTTGATGGCAAGCAAATAGCTTTTACAACTAATACAAGTTATGTAATTAATAATTTATCTTCATATCTTGGAACTTACTCGGTTAAAGCTGGTTATAAAGATACGACTACTAGTATGTCTAAAGCTGCTACTAAAACTTTAGGTAGTACAGCTTCCTATAAATTAAGTATTAGAGATAGTAATACAACTTATATCAATGTTGGAGAAGGAATTGATAAAACTTTATATGATGGAAGTTTAGTAGTTCTTACCGAAAATGGTCAAGCTATTAGTAATGTTAGAGCATATTTATCAATTACAATTACTAATTCAAGTGGTGATGTTGTTACTTCAATAAGCAGTGAAAATCCTGATACTTATACTATTACTTATACAGTAAACTATAATGGTTTCAGTGATACAGTTAGCAATAAAATTACTATTCGTTAAAATTAAAAAGATTTCAAATTAGAAATCTTTTTTTAATCAAAAGTTATATTTTTTATTCGTCCTTCTTTTAAGTCATTAATTATAATTGTATAAACTTTATTATAATCAATTACTCCACCTTTTAAAATAGAATTAGTATTCAAGGCAATCTCTTTAAATATTTCTTCTAAATCAAAGCTTTTAATATCTATTTTATACCTATCAGCTAAAATACTTGGATAATTATTATAAAGATAAGTTATAATATATGAGGCTATTTCTTCTTTATCTAAGATATCTTCATTAATTGAAGTTAAACTTGCTAAATTAAGGCCTACCTTACTATCTTCAATTTTCGGATATAATATTCCAGGAGTATCCATAAGTTCAATTGTATTACTTACTCTAACCCAACTAATTCCTTTAGTAACTCCAGCTTTATTACCTGTTTTTAAGGCATTCTTGCCACTTATCCGATTAATTAAAGTACTTTTTCCTACATTAGGAGCACCAATTACAATAGCTCTAAATAAACGTGGTTTTAAACCTTTTTGTTTTCTTACTTCATTTACATTTTTTAATAAATTATTTGTTAAATCTATTAAAGATTTAATATCCTTAGAATTACTATTTTTTAAATCTAAAACTAAGATAGGATACTTTTTCTTATATTCTTCAATATATTTATCAGTCTTTTCTTTATCACATAAATCATACTTAGTAAATATTATTATTCTTTTTTTATCTTTAATCAAATTGTCTATATCTATTATTTTTGAAGAAATTGGCATTCTAGCATCAAGAACTTCATACACAATATCTATTAAAGATAATTTTTCACTTATTTCCCTTTTAGTTTTTTGCATATGACCAGGGAACCAGTTGATTACGGATTTATTAACCCCATTATTATTTTCATTCATTTTCTACACCTTCTTCTTTTGCTAAGTCATATAATTCTTTTTCATCTTTTATTATTTTAATCAATTCTTCTTTTGAAGGCAAATATGTTAAATATTTTGATGCGTATACATTTTTCACATCATCCCCTAAAGTCATTTCTACTACAGCATCATCTTTATCTGCACATAATAATATTCCAATAGGTTCATTTTCTCCTTCAATCATTTGAGTTTTTTTATAATAATTTACATACATTTGCATTTGTCCAATATCTTGATGTGTAAGTTTGCCAATTTTTAAATCAATTATTACAAAACATTTTGCTAAACGATTATAAAAAATTAAATCCGGATAATAATATTCTGTACCTATTTTTAGTCTTTGTTGACTAGCAACAAAAGAAAATCCTCTACCTAATTCAAGTAAAAATTCAGTCAAATGTGATAACAATGCTTTTTCTAA
>CANQEQ010000050.1 GCA_947595345.1 uncultured Bacilli bacterium
AAAGTTAATTTTATTTTTATAAAGTTTACATATATTTTACATTTAATTTTACTTAATTTTACAAAATTAAAAATTGATAGAAATTTCTTCTCAAAACTTAATTTTCCTTTAAATTTTTAAAAAAAATTTAATTTTAATTATTTATAAAATTCATATAGTTACTACTTGAATTTCCTTCTAAAATTTATTATTCTTTAATTAGGGTTAATCTAAATAACTTACTACATGTCGCCTAGTAACTTCAATTCATGGAACGCTATTGCTAACATGTGGAACGTCAATACTACTGGGGAGTTGAACCCTTGGGCTAACGTTCATGATACAGGCATTGGCGTGCGCGCAGATTTTAATTAAGTCTTTTTAAATTACTAAGGTATAAAAAAAGAGATTAAAAACAAGATTAATCCTTGGAATTTTTTCCAAAAAAGAAAATATAGATATTTAATAACAACTTTTTTATTAAATTATTACTATATTAAAAACATAAACTAGTTCTTTCTAATTTATGTTTTATTTTTTATATTTATAAATTAATTTCACTTAAACTACTTACATTTTCTATATCTAAATCTATTTCAATATCTTTATATTTACCTCTTTTCATTCTAATAACAAGATAAGGACTATTTTTCATAATACTTTCTATTTCCCTTGGATTATCATCTATAAAAATACCTTTTTGATAATCAATTTCTAAATCTCCTTTTTCTTTTTCAGTTATTATTTTTTCTTTAAAATATTTAGATATATTTGTTTTTAAAATTTTAAATTCTTGATACTCATAATTACCTTTAGTTAATAAAACTAAATTATAATCTTTATACTTTTCTAAAAAAGGTATACTATCTTCATATAAAAATTCTTTTAAATCTATTTTATTTTTTTCAGATATTTCAGGTATACTCTTAATATCAATGTCAGAAATTTTTTTATTAGTTACTTCTTCCATCTTCCGAACAAATGCTGTTGTATTAAATAAAGTATGGTCAAAATCTACATAAATTACCATAAATTCACTCCTTTATATATTAAATAAACTAATAATTGCTTCTTTATAAATATTTTTAGCAATTTCATAACCATTATCAGCTAATCTTATAAAACCTTCCATCATAATACCACTGTTGGCTTCTAAAACTAAAAGTTCATTATCTTCGGTTTCTATTATATCAATACTTGCAAATTTAATGTTTAATTTTCTTGCTACTTCTAAAGCTAAACTAGTAAGTTTTTCTATTAAATTTTTATTCTCTAACTTAAAAATTGTACTTCCACCAGATAAATTAAATTTAAAATCTATTTCTAAACTTTTATCTTTCTCTAAAACTAATTTTAAGTCATAAGGAATATTTTGTAAATTACTAGCTTTGTTATAATAGGTTGGATTAAATTCTTGTAAAAGTTCTAAAATTGATAATTTTCCATCTCCTATTATAATAGGTCTTTTCTTACCATATATTAATTTAATTTCATTATTTAAAACGATTAAACGATATTCATTCTTTATTTTATAAAAAGGTGAAATAATAACCGGTTCATTCTTATTTAAAAGATAATCTATTTTATCAGTTAAAGTATTTATATTATCTATTTTATAAACATCTTTACCACAAGTACCATTATTTGGTTTAACAACAACTTCTTTCTTCTTATCTAAATATTTTTCTAAATCCTCTTTAGAATAATTTTTATAAATACTTTTTAAACTTACAGTTTTAATATTTTCTTTTTTTAAAATAGAATAAAATGCAAATTTATCGTCTAAGACTAAAGAAATACCTTGGTCATTTAAAGGAAATTTATAAGAATAAATATATTTTTTTAAATTATTATATTCAAGTTCTATAACAAAATCTTCGGATAATAAAGAATAATTTATATTTAATTCCTGACATATTTCTTGAATAATTTTTAAAAACATGATGCCTCCTTGAAAAAAAGAATTAGTCTCTTTCTAACTCTTCTTCAATTCTAATTAATTCATTGTATTTACAAATTCTATCAGTTCTTGACATTGAGCCAGTTTTAATTTGTTTTAAATCTAAACCTACTGATAAACTAGCAATTGTAGTATCCTCAGTTTCCCCACTTCTATGCGATATAATTGTATTATAACCATGACTTTTAGCAAGATTTATTGTTTCTATTGTTTCAGTTATTGTTCCTATTTGATTTACTTTTAATAAAATAGCATTTCCAGCTTTATTATCAATTCCTTTTTGTAAACATTTTTTATTAGTTACAAATAAATCGTCTCCGACTAATTGAATTTTATCACCTAATTTTTTAGTAATTAACGAAAATCCTTCCCAGTCATTCTCATCAACCGGGTCTTCAATTGAAATAATCGGATATTTACTAACTAACTCTTCATAATAAGCAATTAATTCAGATGTAGTTAAACTTTTTCCTTCACCTTTTAATTCATAAAGACCATCTTTATAAAATTCACTTGCAGCTACATCAATAGCTAAATTAACATCAACATAAGGCTTATAACCAGCTTTTTCTATAGCTTCCATGATTAAACTAAAACCTTCAGCATTATTTTTTAAGTTAGGAGCAAATCCTCCCTCATCTCCAACTCCAGTTGCATAACCTTTTTCTTTTAAAACATTTTTTAAAGTATGAAACACTTCTGAACCAATTCTAATTCTTTCTTTAATAGTTTTAGCATTTGGAATTATCATATATTCTTGAAAATCAAGATTATTATCAGCATGAGCCCCACCATTTATTATATTCATCATAGGTCTAGGTAAAGTCTTACCATTTCCAACATATTTATAAAGTGGCATATTCTTACTTTTAGCAGCAGCTTTAAGAGACGCCATAGAAACACCTAAAATAGCATTAGCCCCAAGTCTTGACTTAGTCTCGGTTCCATCAAGTGCTAGCATAGCCTTATCAAGTTTCTCTTGGTCATATACATCATACCCAATTACTAAATCCCGAAGTTCATGATTAACATGATAAACAGCTTTTAAAACTCCTTTTCCCATGTATCTTTTCATATCACCATCGCGAAGTTCTAAAGCTTCTCTTTCACCAGTTGAAGCTCCACTTGGAACACTAGCACGTCCCATAATTCCATTTTCAAGTATTACATCAACTTCAACCGTTGGATTTCCCCTAGAATCCAATATTTCTCTTCCAATTACATTTTGAATTTTCATATTTTACCTTCTTTCTTAATATTATCTATTATTTATTTAAACTAGCAATTTCTTGAAGCTCAAATCTATATTCTTGTAATGCATTAGGATATTTTTTAGTATCTACCTTACTTAAAAACATAGAAAGTGGTCTTACATATAAAGTCCCATCTCCATATAAAGCCCTATAAAGAACTAATTCCTCTTTAGTTTCACTATGAATACATGTATCAATTACTAAATAATAGTCCCCTTTAAAATGTTTATAAATCCGATTTTTAATTACTTGCATTTTTATATTCTCCTACTAATTTTTTAAATTCTAAGCCTCTATCTTCACATTCTTTATATTGGTCCCAAGAAGCTGAAGCCGGACTTAATAAAATAATATCTCCTTCTTTACTTACTTCAAGACTTTTTTTAAATCCATCTTGTAAATATTCATATATATATGTATCAATTCCTAATTTTAAACCAAAGTCTTTTACTCTATCCCGACATTCACCTATTCCAATTATAGCATGAACTTTAGATATATAAGGGGTTAATTCATTAAAATCTTGTCCTCTTTCAAGACCTCCTAAAAATAACACAATATTATTATCTTTAAAAGCTGATAAAGCTATTTGGGTACATTTAATATTAGTTGCTTCAGTATCATTATAAAACTTACGATTATTAATAACATCAACTAATTCTAATCTATGTTCTACTCCCCTAAATTCTTTTAAAACTTTTCTTATAACTTCAGTTGGAACTTTCATTAATTTAGAAACAATTATAGAAGCCAAAGCATTTTCTATATTATGTATTCCTTTAATAATCATATCATAGTCATTTATAATTACTTCATCTAGATAATACAAATTATTATCTTTATAATAAGCTTGAGCTTTTTGTTTACTTGAAAAATATACTTTCTCGCTTTTTAGATTTTTAGTACTATCTATACTATCTTTATTTTCTAAATTTAAAATTGCTATGTTATCTTTTGTTTGATTTTTAAATAATTTAGTTTTAACTTTTTTATAAGTTTCATAATCATTAAAGAAATCTATATGGGCCGGGCTTAAATTAGTTAAAACAGCAATATCCGGATTAAAATGTTTTAAATTAGCTAGTTGTTGACAAGATATTTCCATGACTAAAATGTCACCACTTTTAATGTCTTTTAAAATACTACATAAAGGATAACCAATATTTCCAGCTAAATGAACATTATTATAATAAGCTGATAAAATTTTATATATTAAAGTCGTAGTAGTTGTTTTTCCATTAGTTCCCGTAATAGCAATTAATTTTATATCAGATGGTAATAAGTGATAAGCAAACTCTACTTCATTTATAACTGGTATATTTAATTCATGAGCTTTTAATACATACTTATGATTATTTCTAATACCAGGATTTTTTATAACATAATCAAAGGTTTTATCAAGTAAATTATCAGGATGACTTCCAAATATACATTCTACTTTTAACTCTTTTAATTTCTTTATTTGCTCTTGATTTAATTTAGTTTCTTCTTGACTATCATTAAGAACTATTTGACAATTTAATTTTACAAGTTCTAGACAACAAGCAAACCCACTTCTAGCAAGTCCTAAAACTAAGATTTTTTTATTTTCAAACATATATCTCACCATCTCAATTATATTATTAATAATCTTAAAAGTAAACTCCTATTTACAAAAAGAAATACTTAAATTATAATTAATTAGGTGATAATATGCTATTTGCAAGTAATAATCTAGGAAAAGTTTTAGAAGTTAGAAAAATTTTAAACAAGAATATTCTTTCTTTAAAAGACTTAAATAAAAAAATTGATGTCAAGGAAACTGGTAATACCTTCTTAGAAAATGCTATTTTAAAAGCTAAAGAAGTTTACAAGTTAACAAATATTCCAACAATTGCTGATGATAGTGGTCTTGAAATACCGGTTCTTAATAATTTTCCAGGTGTTTTAACTAATAGATTTTTAGGTTCTGATAAAACTGATACAGAGAAAAATCAAGAAATTCTTAGATTAATGCATGGTAAAGAGGATAGAACTTGCTATTTTACTTGTTGTATTGCATATTATGATGGAATAAATTTAATAACAAGTGAATATCGTTTAAAAGGAAGTATTGCAAAATCTGAACATATTAATAATGGTTTCGGATTTGATAGTATTTTTCTTTATAAAGGAGAATATTTATCTGATATGAGTTTAAATGCAAAAAATAAAATAAGTCCTAGAAGTCAAGCTTTAATTAAATTATCTCAAAATAAAAATTTTAAAAAAATTGTTGATTTAATGTAGTAATTATGTTATTATAATTCAGTAAATGTTTTGGACCCTTAGCTCAGTTGGTTAGAGCAATCGGCTCATAACCGATCGGTCATAGGTTCGAGTCCTATAGGGTCCACCATTATTTACGCGGGTATGGCGGAACTGGCAGACGCGCTAGTCTTAGGAACTAGTTCTTCGGAGTGCAGGTTCGATTCCTGTTACCCGCACCATTTGAAAAAACAGTCCAAAAAATTGACTGAAAACATATCTAAAACCGTGGTATTAAAGGAATTCCACGGTTTTTTCATTTTATTAAAATTAGGTAAAAAAATGGAGTTTTTAAAAGAAAATTTATGGAAAGATGAAAAATTTGAGAAAAGAATTAATTTTACTTGTAGTTTTAACAATGCTAAATGCGAATTTAAACAAGGAAAAATATTAAATATTAAAGGAACAAATATTAATTTAATTGAGCCTCACAAAGTAGATGTATTCATTAAAAATAAAAAGATTTTATTAATTTATTTTGATAAAGATAATTTATTTCTATATAATAGGACAATGCCCTTAACAATCAAACAACTAGATTTTTTATTAAAATATATCAAAAATAATTTACTATAATATTTTTTAAATTTTTCTCTATATATTAACTTGATTATTAAGTATAGATATTACTAGAATTTTTATTTTTATTTTTATTTTTATTTTATTTTTTATTCTAATGAATATTGGTATTTGGTAATTACCTAGATAAGTTATAGTTTCTCTTATTAATAGGTTTTGTAGTTTTTAAGGAGAAGTAATGTTTAAATTGAAGAAACTATTAATCAAGAATAATAAGGAGTTAAAAAAGATAACCTCAGTTAAAGGGGTTATATGTGAGTGTTAAATTTAAGCAAGTAAGAAATATTAATATTCCTAGTACTGCAATAGTTAGTTTAAAAACAATGGGAAAGCATTATGAGTTATGTTATTCTCAATGTAGGAATTGTAATATTGATAGGAAATTTCCTATTAAATGGCTAGATAAAGATAGATATATAAATCTTTATACCTTAGAAGTAAAAGAGAGAAAAAGTATTAAAAATCGTTCTGAAAATAAGAAAGAATTAGCAAGAACATTTAGGTCAATAAGAGATTATATTAATACCAATGTAGTTGATATTGATAAATGTAAATGGGTAACCTTAACTTATAAAGAGAATATGACCAATACCGAACAATTATATAAAGATAATGATAAATTTATGAAAAGGTTTAGGTATAAATATGGTAAAGATGTCCAGTATATAATGGTATGTGAACCTCAAAGTAGAGGTGCTTGGCATAGTCATATAATATTTATATTTAATAATAAGGCACCATATATTCCTAATGAAGAAATGGAAAATTTATGGGGTCATGGCTTTACTAAGACTAGAAAAATTAATAATATTGATAATTTAGGTTTATATTTTACGGCTTGTTTATCAGATTTAGAATTAGAAGAAGTCAAAGAAAATAATATTGAATATAAAGAAAGTGATATTAAAGAAGTATATGAGTTAAATGGAGAAATATTAGAAAAACCGAAGTATTTTGTTAAAGGTGCTAGATTATCTTTGTACCCACCTAAATTCAATATTATTAGGAAATCAAGAGATATAAAGAAACCTATCAAAGAATATATGGAATATAAAGAGGCAAAAGAAAAAGTAGGTTATCAACGACCTACTTACTCCAAAACTTTAGAATTAACTGACGAAGAAAAGAATTTTAATAATATTATAAAATATGAATATTATAATTTGAATAAGAAGTGTTAAATTTTAATACTTCTTTTTCTTATTAATATATAATAAATCTCTTTATTCATACTATATTTCAACTATAATAAAAATTTCTAATTAATCAATAATATTTCATTGAAACCTTGTAAAATCAGTAAAATTCGTGATTTATGCTTGAATTATCGTGATGTTAATATTTTTTTTATAATTAAAACGATTAAAAATCTAATCGTTCTCTTTAATGCTTAATTTTTCCTTAGTTTTAAGATTATCTAAAGCATATTTAATACATTGATTAATAAGTTCATTTCTACTTATATCAATTTTAGTTGCAATTTTATCAATTTCGTCAAGTGTTTCTGTATCAATTCGTATTGTTGCAACTATTTTCTCACTTATTGTTGGTTTTTTATAAGGTTCAAATTCTTTCAATACTACCACCCTTTCCATATATATATTGTAATATTTTTTAAATTTTATTTATATGCTCACATTAAGAATATACTATTAATTACAATAGTATATTCTATTTTGTATTGACACGAATAATCGCCATATGATAAAATGGTAATAAATAAATTATTTATTGGAGGTAAATATGGAGTTTGATATTAATTTAGTAATGGAAAAATTAAGAGAAAGGAAAAAAGAGTTTGTTAATGAAAATGATTTAAAGCAAGAAATGGTTAATGTTATTGAAGATTTATACTCTAATGCTAGAACGAGAATGGAATACCCAACAAATTTTAATGCAAATAAAGCCATAGATATTCTAGTTATTATAAATAATAAACATTTCCCTATTGAAGTAAAGTATCCAACTATAAAAGGTGAACATCCTAAAAATGAACAATGCTATAAATATTTACAAGATATTGAAAGAATAGAGAAATTTAGAGATAACGACCCTTTATTTGAAAAAGGTTATACAATAATTTTAACTGATATTAAATCATTTAAAGAAAAACCAACTAGTGAAAATGTTGATTATTATGATTTTTCTATTCACGAAAGAGCAGAAAAAACTGGTACTTTAATGTGGCAAAAAGGAGAAAAGAAAAGGTTTGAACAACCTATCACTTTAAAAGGAACATATAAAATGAATTGGAAAGAATATAGCCAACTTAATAATCATATATTTATATATCTAGTAAATGAAATAGATAAATAACTAGTTTCGGCTAGTTTTTTATCTATTTTTATCTTATAATATTAAAAAGAAAGTGTGATAGTAAATATATGTATGGAAATAATAAAGCAATAACTAAATTTAAACTTGATAAAGAAATAAATACTTTTAATTACGATTTTGTATTAAATGAATTAAATAAAGATTATAATATTGAGGGTATTGATAGAATTGGCTTTACTAATAAAGGTTATGAGGTATTTATAGTTACTGACGACGATGTACTTAGTGATATTCCCCACTTTCATTATAGAAGAAAAGAAAAAGGAAAACCTTGTTGCTTCCATACTTGCATAAGAATTGATAAAGCCGAGTATTACAAGCATACTGGAAATGAAGATATTTTAAGTATAGAACAAATTAAAGATTTAATAAAATTCTTAAATTCCAAGTCCTCATATGATAAATTATCTAATAATTGGGAAAAAATATTGATAAGTTGGAACTCACAAAATGAGAATATTAATGTTGATTATAATTTAAAAATGCCAAACTATATTAATTTAAAATAAAAAAGAAAGAGGTAAAAAAATATGGAAAAAAATGAAGAAAAATATATAAGTAATTTAATATTTAATAAAGAAGATAAAGGGTTAACTATTATAGCAAGTAGACCTGCTATGGGTAAATCTTCACTAGGTATTGGTATTATTAATAAAATTTCTAGTGAAGTTAAAGATAAAATTTTATATTTTAATCTTGAAAGTTCTAAGGAAACTTTAAGCAAGAAAATTAATGAAAATAATGTTGAAATTATTACAACACCTATAAAAATTGAAGAAATAGAAAGTAAATGTAAAGAAGTTTCTAAATCAGGTTTAGCATTAGTAGTAATTGATTACTTACAATTAATTAAAAATATGGAACTAAGTAGTAATGATATTATTAATAGATTAAATAGATTATCAAGTGAATTAGATACTCCTATTATTATATTGTGGCAATTATCAAGAAAACTGGAAGAAAGAGTTAATAAAAGACCTATATTATTAGATTTAAAAGAAAAAATAAATATAGAAGATGTTAATAAAATAATCTTTTTATATCGTGAAAAATATTATAATAAAGATTATAAATTAAATAATATGGAAGTAATAATTGCTAAACGTAATGGTTTTTTAGGAAGTATAATTTGTAACATAGATTATGAAAATAATTGCTTGATAGAAATTAAAAATTATTCTTTAGAAAGGAATAATACTAAACTTTCTCGTATTGATACTATAACAAAATTATTAAATTGTTATGGAGAAAATAATATTAATGGAATAAATGATTTAGATTTAGAAAAATTTGATTTAAGTGGAATCGATATTAAAAAAACTAAGTTTGACCCTCAAAAAGTTAAAAATAAAAATTTATATTATTGTGATTTACAAGACCAAGATTTATCAAGTTTTGATTTTACTGGTGTTAATATTATATTTGCAAACTTAAAGAATACTAATGCCAATATTGACCCTCAGAAAGTAAAAAATAAAGATTTATCAAATTCTAATTTAGAAGGTTTAGATTTATCTAATGCAGATTTTACTGGTGTTAATATTAGAAGTGCAAATTTAAAAAATACATACGCTCATATTAACCCTCAAAAAGTAAAAGATAAAGATTTATCAAATTCTAATTTAGAAGGTTTAGATTTATCTAATGCAGACTTTACTGATGTTAATATTGAAGAGGCAAAATTAGAAAATACGAACGCTCATATTAACCCTCAAAAAGTGAAGGATAAAAATTTGTCTGAAACAGATTTAGAAGGTTTAGATTTATCTAATGCAGACTTTACTGGTGTTAAAATTATATATGCAAATTTAAAAAATACTAATGCTTATGTTGACCCACAGAAAGTAAAAAACAAAAATTTATATGATGCAAATTTA
>CANQEQ010000051.1 GCA_947595345.1 uncultured Bacilli bacterium
AATGATGACGAATTATGGACAAGGTATATAAGTAAAGAAGAAGATGAGAAAATGATATTAAACGGCATCATAGAAGAAGAAAGAGAAACAAGTCATGCTAAAGGAAAAGAAGAAGGTATAAAACAAGGAATACTAAAAGGCACATTGCAAACTAAAAAAGATATGGTTATTAATATGTACAAAGATAAAATTTCTTTAGAAAAAATATCTCAATATGTCAAACTTCCTATTGAAGAAATAGAAGAAATAATTAAAGAAAATGGAAAATAATAGAAAATAGAATAAAAGCATAAATTAGAAAAACTAGTTTATGCTTTTTTTGTTTTTCTTCTAAAAATTAAATGCCCGCATATAATTTTTTGGAGATGATTAAATGTCATTTAATATAGGTGATTTAGTAACACGTATTTCCCATAACAATGATACAGTTTTTAAAATAATTGATATTGACACGGAAATTGCTGTTTTAAAAGGAGTTAATATTAGATTATTAGCTGACAGTGAGCTTAGAGATTTAAAAAAAGTAGAAATAAAAAAAGATGTTAAAGACGACCAAGTATTTTTAGATAGATTTAATATAAATCTTAATCGGGACGAATATTTTTATTTACCTGGAAAAGTAGTTCATGTTGACTCTGACGAAGATTATTTAGAAAGATGTATGGATTTTTATAAGAAAGTTCATGTTAAGGCAATTGGAATTAATATTAAAGAGGAAGAAATAAGTTCTAATATAAAGAAAATTATAGAAGAATATAATCCGGATATTTTAGTAATAACTGGTCATGATGCTTATTATAAAAAAATGGGAAGTGAAAGTGACAACGATAATTATAAAAATACAACTAATTTTATTAAAGGAGTTAAAGAAGCTAGAAAATTAGAAAATCATGAAAATTTAATTATTATAGCTGGAGCTTGTCAGTCTAATTATGAAGAACTTATTAAAGCCGGAGCTAATTTTGCTAGTAGTCCTAAACGAGTAAATATTCATGCTCTAGACCCGGCTATTATTGCTTCAAGTGTTGCTTTAAGTGATAAAAATAAACCTATTGATTTAATTGGAATTTTAGAAAAAACAAAGTATGGTTCTAAAGGAATAGGGGGAATTATTACAAATGGAACTATGTATGTGGGGTATCCTAGATGATTAGTAAAATAAAAAGTGAACTTGATAATATTGTAGGTAAACCTATGCATTTTAGATTTAATGGAGCTAGAAATCAAATAGAAGAATTTGAAGGAAGTATTCTAAATACTTATAATTTTATTTTTACTATTAAAACTTTTGGTGAAAATGAAAGAATAAAATCTTTTTCTTATAGTGATATTTTAACTCTTCATTTAGAAATACTTGATTTAGATATTAAATAATAATCTTACTTTTATATTCAGCTTATATATATTTTTTTCTTTATTTTTGTTATAATAAAAACGGTGATTTTGATGGAAGTTTTTATTATAGGAGGAGGAGCCTCTGGTTTGGTTTCAGGAATAATTGCAGCTAGAAATGGTGCAAATGTAACAATTTTAGAAAAAAATTCTAAATGTGGCAGGAAATTATTATTAACTGGAGCTGGTCGTTCTAATTTTTGGAATAGTAAAATGGATATAGACTGTTATTATTCAAGCAATAAAGAGATATTTAAGGAAATATTTAATTCTAAGAAAGATTTTGTTTTAGATTTTTTTAAGTCATTAGGTTTAGTTTATAAAGTTAATAATGGTTATTATTACCCTTTTTCTAATCAGTCAACTAGTATATTAAATGTTTTATTAAATGAACTTCAAGTATTAAATGTTAAAATAAAAACTTCGGAATATGTATTAAAAATAGAAAAGAAAGATAAATTTTATATTTATACTAACAATAATAGATATACTGCTGATAAAGTTATTTTAGCAATGGGTTCTAAAGCTTCTATTAAAGAGGCTGATAGTAATATCTATGATTTAGTAACTAGTTTAGGTCATACTGTTAATAAAGTTTTACCATCTTTAGTTAAATTAAAAGGGGAAGGTAATTTTTATAAAGATATTAAAGGAGTAAGAAGTGAAGTAATACTATCTTTATATGTAGATAAAGAATTTAAAAAAGAAGAATATGGAGAAGTTTTATTTACAGAAGATGGGATAAGTGGTATTTGTACTTTTAATTTAAGTGGAATAGTAAGTAGAAGTTTAAATAAAAAAATGGAAAGTGAAATAGCTATTAATTTTGTACCTTGGTTTAAAGGTGACAATCATGAATTAAAAGAATTTATTAAAGATTTATATACTAAGCAAAAGCACACAATTGAGGGAATATTAGAAGGGTTTTTAAATTATAAAATTGTTAATCTTTTACTAAAATTAACTAAATTAGATAAAGAAAAAAATTTAGACAATGAAAAGTTAGATAAATTAGTTAGATTACTTAGAGATTTTAGAATAAAAATAATTGGAACTAATGGGCTTTTAGAAGCTCAAGTTGCAACTGGTGGAGTACCACTTGAAGAGATTAATCCTAAGACAATGTCCTCTCTTAAAACAAAAGGTTTATATTTAGTTGGGGAAATATTAGATGTAGATGGTATATGTGGAGGTTATAATTTAGGATTTGCTTGGCTCACGGGTTTAATTGCAGGAGAAAGTGTTAAAAATGATTAAGATAAGACAAGTTAAAATAGAAGTATTGGAAGATACAAAAGAAAAACAAATAGCTAGTATTTTAAAAATTTTACATATTAAAAGAAATGAATTATTAAGTTTTGAAATAGTTAAAAAATCAATTGATGCTAGAGATAAAGATAACATATATTTTGTCTATGAATTTTTAGTTTCAGTTAAAAATCAAGAATTAGTCTTAAAGAAAAATAAATCTAAAGATGTACTTTTATATATAAATCAAGATTTTAAGGTAAAGAATTGTGGTAAAGAGAAACTTTTAAATAAAATTGTTGTAGTTGGTATGGGACCGGCTGGTTTATTTGCAACTTATTTGTTATCTTTAAAGGGTTATAGACCTTTATTAATTGAAAGAGGAAAGATGGTTTCTGAAAGAATTAAAGATGTAGAAGAATTTTGGAAAACTGGTAAGTTAAATACTGATAGTAATATAGAATATGGAGAAGGTGGAGCTGGTACTTTTTCTGATGGAAAACTTAATACTTTAGTTAAAGATAAAAGACATATTGGTAAATTTATTTTAGAAACATTTGTTAAACATGGGGCTCCTGAAGAGATTTTATATACGCAAAATCCTCATATAGGTACAGATAATTTACGTAAAATTGTAAAGAGTATGCGTTTAGAAATTTTAAAGCTTGGTGGAGAGATTAGATATCAAACTAAGCTTACTAATATTGTAGTTAAAAATAATAAATTAGAAGAAATTGAAGTTAATAATAATGAGTTAATTCCTTGTAATAATTTGATTTTAGCAATTGGTCATAGTGCAATTGATACTTTAGAAATGTTATATAATAAAAAAATAGAAATGCAAGCTAAACCTTTTGCTGTTGGACTTAGAATTATGCACAGTCAAGATATGATTAATAAAAATCAATATAGAAAATATGCGAATATTTTACCACCTGCTAGTTATAAACTTACTTATACAACTAAAAAAGGTCGGGGAGTGTATTCGTTTTGTATGTGTCCTGGGGGTTATGTTGTAAATGCTTCAAGTGAACCTTTACACTTAGTAATTAATGGAATGAGCAATTATAAACGTGATAGTAAAACTTCTAATAGTGCCATAATTGTAACAGTATCTAAAAAAGATTTTGGTGAAGGTGTTTTTGCTGGTCTTTCTTTTCAAAGAAAATTAGAACGAGAGGCTTATAATTTGGCATGTGGTAAAATACCTGTTCAATTATTAGAAGATTTTAGAAATAATAAAGAAACTTTAAAGTTAGGAAAAGTTAAATTAGCTCTTAAAGGTAATTATGAATTTAAAAATTTGAGGTCTTTCTTGCCGGATTTTATAACGGAAAGTTTATTAGAAGCTTTAGTTGATTTTGATAAAAAAATACCAGGCTTTGGTCGTTACGATTCAGTTTTAGCTGGAGTTGAAACAAGAACTTCTTCTAGTGTTAGAATAGTAAGAGATTTGAATTATGAATCTAATATTAAAGGAATTTTTCCAACTGGTGAAGGAAGTGGCTATTCTGGTGGTATTACAACATCAGCTATTGATGGTATATTAGTAGCTGAGGAGTTAATTTCACGTTACAGGGCGTGTTAGTCGTGAACTCTACGGTTAGTTTGGATAAATATTAAGTAATTTGTATTATAATTATTCAAGAAAGGAGTAATTATATGGACCAAGAAAAAATAGGAAAATTTATTGCTAATTTAAGAATTAAAAAGAATATGACTCAACAAGAATTAGCTGATAAATTAGGAATAACTGATAGAGCAATTAGTAAATGGGAAAACGGAAGAGGTATGCCTGATATATCTTTAATGAAGCCTTTATGTAGGGAGTTAGATATTAGTATCAATGAACTTTTAAGTGGTGAAAGAATAAAAAAAGAAGAAGAAGAAAAGAAATTTGAAGAAAATGTTTTAAATACAATAGATTATTCTAAAAAAAAGATTAAACATACTAAACTGATATTTAAAATAATCTTGGCTGTTATTATCTTTTTGATAATTGCTTTTTCTATTCTTTTGGGAATAGATATTTATAGAATGCGAAATAATGAACCAGTATTTTTTAGTACTTGGGGAATTATGTATACCCCAACTATTAATTTAGACGATTTAGAAATTGAAAAGACTATTAAAATTTATTTGATAGATAATGATGAGAAAATTAATCATTATGCTAATGAAAAATCTTTTGTGGCTATGAAAGTATATTTAACAACTAGAGATAAAGATAAATATTATGTATATGCTTGGGTATTACAAGAAAAGTATTATTCTGAAAATGAAAAAGTAATTAAAGATACAGGCAGTTCTCTTCCTTATAAGTTTGAGTTAATAAAGGAAAATGGTAAGTTTCTTGTAAAAGATTATTCTATACCTAGAGATGGTAGTTATTATGCTAAAGATATGAAAAAAATCTTTCCAATTAATGTTTTATGGAATATGAATAAAGTTCAAACTGATGGAACTATTGAAAGACTTACTAAAGAAATAGAAGAAGATAGAGATTTATATTTTAAAAATTAAGAGTATTGAATATGATTTAAAAATATTATAAAAAGAAAGAATAATTTAAGTAAAAATTAAAATTAAATAACTTTTTTAATATTTCTTTAATTTTTGTAATATATAATTTTATTAGTTGGAGGTGGTAAGATGCGAATTTTAGTTGTTGAAGATGAGGAAGTCATAGCCGATGTTATAGCAACTAAACTTAGAGCTTTAAGATATGAAGTTGATGTAAGTTTAGATGGTGAAGATGGTTTATATAATGCTCTTTCTAATATATATGATTTGATTATTCTTGATATAATGTTACCTAAAGTGAATGGTTTAGAAATATTAAAAGAGATAAAAGAAAATGATATAAGTGCTAAAGTTATCATGCTTACTGCTAAATCGGAATTAGAAGATAAATTAAAAGGATTTGAAATAGGAGCCGACGATTATGTAACAAAACCTTTTCATATTGAAGAGTTAATTGCCAGAGTTAATGTTCAGTTAAGAAATACTAAAAATCATAAAGTAAAAGATGTATTAGAATATAGTGATTTATCATTAAATATTAGAACATCTATTTTAACTTGTGTAAGTACAAATGAATCAATTAATATTCCTTATAGAGAATTTTTGTTACTAGAATATTTTATGAATAATAAAGAACAAATTATAGCCAAAGAACAAATTTATGATAAAGTTTGGGGAATTGATACAGATTATGAGTCTAATAATTTAGAAGCTTATTTGTCTTTTTTAAGAAAGAAAATAAAAATTATTGGTTCAAAGGTAAGTATTAAAGCAGTTCGTAATTTAGGTTATAAAATGGAGGAGTAAAGGAGTATGGAAAATTTAAAGAAAAAAACATTTTTTACAATTTTTATTATAATTTCTTTATTTGCTATCTTTTTTGCTACTTTCTTTAATGTTCAAATATATCATAGAGAATATACAGGAGTATTAAATAGTTTAACAAGAATGAAAAACTTAACTCTTGAAGGACATGAGTTATTTGATAAAGAAAAGAAACCGGTTGATGATGAGCTTCATAGTAGAAAAATTATGGACTATGAAGTTTATACATTTATTTTAAATGAAAATAATCTTATTGTTGATAAAATAAGTCATAGTGATAATACAATAAGTACGGGAATTACAACTAAAGCTAAAAATATTATTGCTAGTAATAATACAAGTAAAATAAAAATTGGACTTTTATATTTAGAAAGTTATGCTTATAATTTTGAAGAAGGCAAATCCTTAACTATTGTAAATATAACTAATACGAGAAATATGTTACTTACTAATTTATTAATATCTTTATTATTAGTTTTAATTGGTGAGTTAGGTATTTATATTATTTCTAAAAAAATAACAGAATGGATTACTAAACCAGTTCTTGAAAGCTTTAATAGAGAGAAAGAATTTGTCGCGAATGCTTCCCATGAACTTAAAACACCACTTGCAGTTATGATGGCTAGTATTGATTGTTTAGATGTTAATAAGAAAAATGAAAAATGGATTAATAATTTAAAAAGTGAATCTGATAGAATGAGTAATTTAATAACTAGATTACTTGATTTATCTAAAACTGAATATTTGAAAAAAGAGAATTTTAGTAAAAATAATCTTTCTATGATTATTGAGAAAAGAGCTTTAACATTTGAAAGTTTAGCTTATGAAAAAAATATAACTATTGAAACGAATATTTTAGAAAAAGTAAATTTTCTTTGTCATAAAGAAAGCATAGATGAATTAGTATCTATTTTAATTGATAATGCTATAAGTCATGGAAAAGAAAATAGTAAAATTAAAATTAATTTAATGAGTGATAAATCTGAAATAAAATTAGAAGTAATTAATAAAGGTGAGGCTATACCACCTTCAGAGTGTGAAAAAATATTTGAAAGATTTTATAGAAATGATAAAAGTCATAATCGTAAAAGTGGAAGATATGGTTTAGGTCTTGCAATTGCTAAGAATATAGTAAAAGTTCATAATGGTAATATTAGAGCTTATTCAAAAGATGGATATACGACCTTTGAAGTTAAATTTAAAAAAAATTAACATTAACGAAAAAAAGTTAATGTTTTTTTAATCTTTCTTTAATATTTGAATAATAAAATGATATTGTTATGAGGAGGATATTATGTTTATATTAAAAAACGCATGGATTTCAATTAAAAGAAATAAAGGAAGGAATATTTTAATAGGAATAATTATTTTAATTATTGCTTGTGCTTGTACTATAACACTTGCAATTAAAAACACAGCTGTTGATTTAATCAATTCTTATGAAAGTGCTTATGATAAAGAAGTAACAATTAGTTTTGATAGAGCTAATATGATGAAAGATTTTGATTCTTCAGGAGCTGAAGGAAGAGAGAATGCTAGAGAAAGATTTGATAATATTGAGAGTTTTTCAATTAGTGATGTTAATTCTTTTGCTGAAAGTGAGTATATTGAAAGTTATTATTATACATATAGTATAGGACTTAATGGAAGTAATATTGAAAAAGCTGAAATTGAGTCAAATAATAATATGCCAAACTTTGGACATGGAAAAGAAAATAATATGACAACTACTGATTTTACTGTAACTGGTTATAGTTCATTAGATGCTATGAGTGAATTTATAAATGGTACTTATACTATGAATGAAATAACTGATAATGCTTGGGATATTGCCTTTGATGGTAATTATGTATTTATTAATGAGGAACTTGCTTCATATAATGATTTATCCTTAAACGATAAAATCAAGCTTGAAGATGCTGCTGGAAAAACTTATGAATTTGAAATAATTGGTATTTTCAAAGAAAATGAAGATGGAACTGATGAGCCAATGTCTATGTTTTCAAATTCAGCTAATACACTTGTAACAAATGCTAGTGCTATTTCAAATATAACAGAAAATAATTCTAATTTAAAAGCTACAATTGAACCAACTTTTATTATAAATTCTTATGATAATGTAGAAAAACTTCAAGCTGAATTTTATGAAAAAGGTTTAGACGAGAACTTTATATTACAAACAAATGAAGAATTAGCTTTAAGTGGAGTAGCAAGTATTCAAAATATTAATTCCTTTGCAACAACATTTTTGACTTTAACTCTTGTGATAGGAGGAATTGTCTTATTAGTAATTAATATGATAAATATTCGGGAAAGAAAATATGAAATAGGAGTTCTAAGAACAATTGGTATTAGTAAGTTTAAATTAACTATGCAATTTGTCTTTGAACTTGTAATTGTTGCTTTTGTTGCCCTTATACTTGGAGCAGGAATAGGAGCAGTTAGTTCTAAAGGAATAAGTAATTCTTTACTTGAAAGTGAAATAAATAATAGTAATGAAAGATATGAAGAAATAGATAAAAACTTTGGTGGAGCAGGAATGCCAAATCGGGGAAATAAAGGCGAGATGCGAGGTAAAGGTATGCCAGTTGTTCAAGCTTATGATTCCATTGATGCCGTAGTAGATATTAAAGTTTTATTAGAATTACTTGGTATAGGACTTTCACTTGTATTAATAAGTTCAATTGCTTCTATGGTTAGTATAGAGAGATTTTCACCACTTACAATATTGAAAGAGAGGTCTTAAAAATGGTAGATAAGAAAAAAAGTAACGATGTTAGAAAAAAACAAATAGTTAACAATAAGGAAGAAAAAGAAATAAAAGATGTTAAAGAGATTAAGGAAAAAAATAATTCTTCTAATAATATTATTTTAAGTATTAAAAATGCAAGTTACAGGTATAGTGATGCCGAAGAGGATGATTATGCTTTAAAAGATGTTAGTTTTGAATTTGAAAGTGGGAAAATTTATGCTATAAGAGGTCGTAGTGGTACGGGGAAAACTACCTTATTATCTTTGATAAGTGGACTTGAAAAATGTACTGAAGGGGAAATTATATTTGATGGTAAAAGTTTAAAAGATATGAATTTAGATAAGTATCGTAATAGTGATATTGGTATTGTTTTTCAAAGTTATAATCTACTTCCTTTTATGACTGCTAGTGAAAATATAATTCTTTCTATGGATGCTAATGGTTTGAAAATTAAAAATAAAAAAGAAAAAGCCATAGAACTTATGGAAAAAGTTGGCTTAAAAGAAGTTTATGCTAATCGTAAAGTATTAAGATTATCCGGAGGAGAACAGCAAAGAGTTGCAATTGCTAGGAGTTTATCATATAATCCTAAAATGATAATTGCTGATGAACCAACAGGAAATTTAGATAAACAAACCGAAACTGAAATTTTAGATATATTTAAAAAGTTAGCTCATGAAGAAAATAAGTGTGTTATTATTGTAACGCATTCTAGTAATGTATGTGATACAGTTGATGTAGTATATGATTTAAAAAATGTTAAAGAAAAATAGAAATCAAATTGTTAAAGATTTCTATTTTTTTTCAAGTTTCTTTTCAAAATAAATATTGAAATTTTATACAATATAAATAGATTAAAATAATAAAAAAAACGCATTGTCAAACAAATGTTCTTATTATATAATGTTATTATCAAAGGGGGAATTTTGTATGAATCAAAACAAATTAGAAACAATTACTAATCTATTTGAAGGTAAAGAAATAAGAAGTATTTGGGATAGTGAAAAAGAAGATTATTATTTTAGTGTCGTTGATGTAATTTCAGTTTTGACTAATTCTAACATTCCAAGGAATTACTGGAGTGATTTAAAAAGAAAACTTAAAAAAGAGGGAAGTCAATTGCACGAAAATATCGTGCAGTTGAAAATGATAGCCCAAGATGGAAAAATGCGTAGTACTGACACACTAGA
>CANQEQ010000052.1 GCA_947595345.1 uncultured Bacilli bacterium
GTTTTAGTTCTTCTTTACTAGAAATAACTGAGTTTATTACTTCCCCATTAACTGACTTTACCTTCTGAGTAACCCTAGTAATTCCATTACTACCTTTAGTTCTAACACTTTGATAACCAGTCATCTTAGTATTATCATAGACATATTCTGTTTTATATTTAACTATTTGGTCTTCAACTTTATGTGTTTGTTCAACTGTTGTAAAAATTGGGTCTAAAGTTCCAACTGTTAACTTCTCACCCTCATATAATAAAGCCGAAGCTGTCCTTAAATTAGTATTAGCAATTAAAATTTCATTTACATTCATTTTATTAGCTTCAGCAATACTTTCTAAAGTATCACCTTCTTTAACCGTATAAGTTGACATATTATTATTTTTTCCAAACAATAAATAACTTGTTAACTCTTCTTCACTTGTATAAATCTTTTCATTTACAGGAATATAAGCTTCTTTAGTTGTAATTACATCTTCAATATATAAATCTTCTATTATTTCTCCTGTATCAACAATAGCACTTTGAGTTTCATTAACAAAATCATTATACTCTTCTTCACTTACAAATGATAAAACTATTTTTTTAGTTGCATTATATAAAAGTTCCTCATCAAGTAAATTAATTTTTATTATCTTCTCTTCATTTTTATCTACTTCTTCTTCATCATTTAAGTACTCATTAGTATTAGTTTTATCAATAGTTGCTATATAACCTTTAATAGTAAATGGTGATTTATCATTTATTATATTATAAATATTTTCAATAGATGTTACATTATCTTCATAAGTTATATCCTTAACAACTTTAATATCATTAGGAATATAAACTTTAGATACATTATATTTATCTTTAATAGCTTGTTGCATTTTATTAATATAATCATTTAATTCGTCTTCACTACTAATTAAACCAATTGCTTCGCCTTTTAAATAAACTCTATAAGCTTCAATAGGAGTTTTAACTCGTCCTAAGACATCATTATTTCCTAAAAACGTAACAACAAACGCTAGAACTAAAGCAATAAGTACTCCAAGAATTGGAAATTTATCTTTTTTAGTAGCTGTTTTTATAGGTATAGTAGATGTATTTTCTAAATTATTCTTCATCTTCACTCTCCTCTTTAGCATAATTCAAAAATGTACTTGTATCTTTTTTAAATAATAATTTTATAATACCTCCTGAACCTTGACGATGTTTTTCAACAATTAATTGAGTAATACAAGTAGGATTTTTCTTTTTTTCTTTAACATAATAATCAGCTGAATATAAGAAAGCTACAATATCAGCATCTTGTTCAATAGAACCAGAATCACGTAAATCACTCATAACCGGACGTTTATCATCCCTACTTTCAACCATACGTGATAACTGAGACAACGCAATAATTGGAATATTAAGCTCTAATGCTAATAGTTTTAAAGCACGAGATATATCAGAAACTTCTTGTTGACGATTAGCACCATAATTCTTATCACCAGAAATTAACTGTAAATAATCAATTACTACTAAATCTAAACCAGTACTTGAAGCTTTAAGACGTCTACATTTAGCTCTTATTTCCCCAACAGTCATACCTGGTGTATCGTCCATATAAATATTAGTATCTTCAAGTTGAGATAAAGCCTCATTAAACTTAACATAATCATTATTATCAAGATTACCTGTATTAAATTTATATCCTTCTATTTGACCAAGAGAGGATAACATACGATTAGCAAGTTGTTCAGCATTCATTTCTAAGTTAAAAACAGCTATTGTTTTCTTAGTAAGAGTAGCAGCATTAACAGCTAAATTAAGGGCAAAAGTTGTTTTACCCATACCAGGACGAGCTGCTATAATTATAAGTTGATTTTCATGAAGACCAGAAGTCAATTTATCAAAATCTGTAAACCCGGTTGGAATACCAGTTATATCACCTTTTCTTAAAGCTAATTCTTGTAAGTTCTTTTGCACATTATAAACAACATCTTTAATATTTTTTAATTCAGTTCCCCGACGACCTTTAACTACTCCTAATATTTTTCTTTCAGCTGTATCTAGAGTATCACCAATGTCACTATCAACTTCATAACCTAATTGATTAACTTCATTAGATACATCTATAAGCCTTCTTCTAATAGAATTATCAATTAATATTTTTAAATAATAATCTATATTAGCAGCTGTTGACTCAGTATTTAAAACTTCAGTTAAATAAATAACTCCACCTATCTCTTCAAGATAACCTTTATTTCTAAGTTCATTAGTAATAGTTGTCATATCAACAGGAATACTATTATCATATAAACTTTTTAAACATATAAATATTTTTTTATTATTTTCATAGTAGAAAGCTGTCTCATCAACCATATCAAAAACCTTATCAAGGGCATACTTTGATAAAAACATTGAACTTAATACAGACTGCTCAGCCTCCATACTACTAGGTACACTTCTTAACATCTTATTCCTCCGTATGAACTTTTAAAGTTGCTTTAATATCCTTATATAAAGTAATTGTTACTAAATAAGTACCCAAAGAATTAATACTTGTATTTTCTATTTGTTTTTTATCTATTTCAAATCCTTTTTTTAAAAGTTCTTCTTTAATTTGTTTAGTACTAATGCTTCCAAACATACGACCATCTTTAGAAGTTTTTACTTTAAATTTTAATTCTAATTTTTCTAGTTTATCTTTTAATTTAAGTGCTTCTTCTTGATTTTTCTTATCTAATTCATTTGCTAATTCTTGCTCTTTTTGTAACTTATTTAAACTACCTGGTGTCTTTTTTAAAGCATATCCCTTTTTTATTAGAAAGTTAATAGCATATCCATCACTTACTTCTTTTATTTCACCCTTCTTGCCTTGTCCCTTTAAATCTTTTATAAATATAACCTGCATATAACCTCCTTGTAAAATGTATATTAATAGTATAACATATATAAAAAAAAATAGAAAGTTGATTTCTATTTTGATTTTTATTTATTTGTATATGGTAGTAAAGCAATTGCACGAGCCTTTTTAATTTGTTCTGCAATATGTCTTTGATGTTTAGCACATGCTCCTGTTACACGACGAGGTAATATTTTACCTTTATCATTTATATATTTTTTTAAGATTTCAACATCTTTATAGTTAATATCTTTTCCAGTTGAACACATGTAACATACTTTTTTCTTTTTTCTATAAAATTCTGCCATTTAAAACTCCTTTCTAAAAAGGTAAATCGCTATCGTCTATTTCAATTTTGTCTCCAAAATCTTTAAATGGGTCGGTTTCAACATTCATATTATCAGATGCTGGAAAATCATATTGAGGTACATCTTCACTTGGTGCATCAGTAGGAGCAGTTTCACTACTTCCGGCTTGATTTCTAGAACCTCTTGTATCTAAGAATTGAAATTCATCAATTACAACATCTGTTGTATATACACGTTTTCCATCTTGTCCATCATAAGAACCAGTTTGAATACGACCACATATAGCAATTTGACTTCCTTTAGTTAAATATTTTTTCATAACTTCAGCACGATTACCAAAAGCTACAACACTTATAAAGTCAGCTTCTCTATTACCAGCTTGATTTTGAAATTGTCTATCAACAGCAATAGAAGTACGAACAATAGCACTATTTCCAGCTGAATATCTTAAATCTGGGTCTCTTGTTAATCTACCTACTAAAAATACTTTATTCATAAATTACTCCTCTACTCTAACAACGATATGTCTAATTATATCTTCGTTAATGTTAGCAACACGGTCAAACTCAGCTACTGCTTCAGGTGTTGCCTCTACTACTAATAAAAAGTAATTACCATTCTTGAAACCTTTTACTTCATAAGCTAATTCTCTACGTCCCATATTTTTTTCTGAAACGATTTTAACTTTTTCTTGTTCAAGAACCTTTTTTACGTTTGCTAAAACTTGTAATGTAGCCTCATCTTCAAGAGTTGGTCTTACAACAAACATTAATTCATAATTACGCATATATTAACACCTCCTTTTGGACTAATGGACCCTTATGGGCCAAGAAGTTATTAAAGTAATTACTTACTTCGTACATAATATAACATAATTTTTTATTTTTGTAAACTAAAATTTTGCTTATAATTTAAGAGTTTTAAGCTAATTATATTAGAATTACATTATATTTTATGCAACTTAAAAAATATTAAAATTAAAAGCTTTAGTTATGAAAAATACTAAAGCCCAAAATATCTTTTTTAACTTAATGCTAATTTATAAGGATTAGTCTCTCGTCCATTTCCACTTACTATTCTAACATTTGATTTTAAAGCAATTGTTGGGTTAACACAATCAACAGCATTTCTATCCCATATTGTTAAACCATGTTTATTTTCATATATTACTAAATGCCAATGCAAATGGTAAGCATCAAGTGATATTAAAGATTTATGTAAATTTGCCTCTTTACCTTGCATAAGCCAACTAGTATTTACAACATTTATATCCATTTTACCAAAAGGTTCTCCAAAATAACTATTAGCTGCATAAATTAAACCTGTATTATTCCAATATTTACTATCTAAAGAAAAACCAAAATCACTTGGATATAAAAGTCCAACTGTTCCTTCCCAAGTTGCTTGATTTCCATACCATACATTACAATTATTATTATTAGAATATTCTCTTACACTTTCATCACATACAACATTTCCTCTTTCTTCTTCGTATAATTTAACTGTATCCGAAGTTCTACTAACATTTCCTAAGTAATATGTCGTTTTTTCTCTTAACATATTTTTAGTATCTTCTGATAAATAACTTAAATAACCTTTGTTAACTTTATCCGTATCATACTCATTGTTTAAGTAGTACTGAAGTCCTGCCTGTGTCCAGTCTATAACTTCACGACCACAACCTTGAAAACACACAAGATTTTGTCCCTCAGATTCGAGTAATTGATAATTTTCACCATCAATAATAAAATTTTTAGATATTTTTTTACTAGTTAAAACTTCATTCTTAACTAACTTAACATATTCTTCGCCATCTTCTTTAAATACTCCGATTATTCTCCAAAGTTCTCCTTTTTCCTCATTATCTGTTAATTCTACATAGTTATTGGCTTTTACTCCGGAATACCTATATTCTCTTGCTTCACATGAACTCATACTTTCACATTTATTACTGTCATTATCTATGGCTATCATTTCTCCATTATTATAAGCTTTTTCTTTTAATTCTTCTATCATTGTTTTATTATCTAAAGTTTTCTCTACAAAGTCTCCACTTACATTTACTTTAATACTAGCATATACATCATTATTCCACTCATCTTGTTTATAATCATTTGTTTCTAAATTACCAACACTTGTTTCTTCTCCGAGCCACATATATAATTTATAAGTTATTTTTATCTCTTCTCTTGTATCTTTTTCTATCTTATCTACCCATATTCTTTTATTATTAATTGTTTGAAATGATTTATTATCAAATAAGACTTTTTCTTCTCCACTTCTATTTTCTACTAATCTAAATTTTAATAAATCGTCATTTATCCTTGTTTTCTTACCATCTACTACATCTCCATAAGTTAAGGTTATATCATACCATATATCTTTTTTAGTATATTCATTCTTCCCATCTATTGTAAATTCAAAATAACTGTTGGGGTCATAGTCTTTCCTTGGAACTGCATTATCTAAAGTTAAAACATTAGTCTCATTATAATGCATATAAATATCCCCGGCTACTAAGATATTATTATTCTTTCCTACTTTACTTAAAGACACAAAACTATATGTTAACCCAAATGTTAACATCAATATACCAAATATAGCTACCATTAATCCTACTCTTTTATTCTTCATATAATTCCCTTCCTCATAGTATAAGACGTATTATTAATACGTATCTAATATATCAGAAAATACACGTATTGTCAATACGCGCTACCTTGATTTAATTTTTTTTAATAATAAAATTATGAATGGGTGGTAGCAATTATGAAAGTTGTTTTGAATGATTATGAACCTAGTGAAATTATTAGATTTATTAGACAAAGTACCGACCTTACCCAAAGACAATTTGGCAAGAAAATAGGCAAAAGTGAAGATACGGTTCAAAGTTATGAATTAGGTCGCAATAAAATGACCTTAAATAAATTTTTAGAAATTGCTAAAATGTTTAATATAAAAGTAACTATGGAAGAAGATACAACTAAAAAATAAAATCTATTCTAGATAACATCATCTACAATAGATTTTTTTATTTATAATTTATTTATTCTAAAACATTATGAGCTACTTGTAATTCTTTTTCATAGATTGTTAATTTTTCTTTATTATCACAGAGTACTAACAATAAATTATTTATATCTTTATAACCTTCTTTTTCAAGTCTTTTAATAAGCCAAGCTTTATCATGTCCTATAGCTTTTAAATTATTTTCCATAATATTCCCATCTATTACCAAATTAGCACATAACGAATTCTCACTTACTTTTAATTTCATATCATTTGGAGTAACTGGTTTGTATTTAGCTTTAGGCAAAAAGCTAATTTTAATAGCATAATTAATCTCCGATAAATCAAAATATCCTGACTCTCTCGCATCTTGAAGTAAATCATTAACATCTATCTTACATTTTTTTAATTGTTCCCGACTAATCTTTCCATCACTCATAATAATCACCGGAAATCCTGTAAAAAAACGTCTTGCAAAAATACTCTTAGCTGTAATAAAAGAAACTAAAAGCGAAAACAAACCATATATAGACATAGAAACTAAACCCCCTAAAATAGAAATATCCTTATTAACAGTCATTTCAGCTGCAATATTTCCAAGTGATAAACCAATTATATAATCAAATATATTAAGTTCACTAATTTGTTTTTTACCTAAGGCTTTAATTACTAAAAAAAGATAAGTAACTGCAATACTACCTTTTAAAGCCATCATTAATAAACTATTTAACATATTATTCACCATTATTAAGATAACCTAAATTAAATTAAGTTATACCAAAAAAGTCTAGACTAAGCTAAACTTTTACTTAAATAAACGATTTATTTCTTCATTTAATTTAGATTTTAATAAATAATCACTAAAACCATCTTCTAGGAAATGCTCTTTAATAAACTCGGTATCTTTATCAAGCATTACAATAACCGGAATTTTAAACTTAGGATTTTTCTTAAGTGTTTTTAAAATTTCATAAGCTCTTTTATCAAGTTTATCGTCTAATATTATATATAAAAACTCTTCTTTTAATCTTATTCTATCTAAAACATCATTGGCATATATAGAAGTTTTAACATCATAGCCTTTTTGAACTAATAACTTTGTTATAGTTTTTACACTATCCGTATCACTTGAAGCTACTAAAATAGAATTTCTATTTAGATAATTTTCAAATTTCATATCACTTTCAGGTTCAATTTTTTGGTCAATTACAATTTTTACTTCAGTTCCTTTATTTTCTTCACTTTTAATTGTAAAATAACCACCCATCTTAGATACAATTTTCTTTATAGTATTAATATCAACATTTTTAGTTTTTAATCTTTCTAATTCGTCTTTACTTAAAGCCTCATCTAAAATTAATAATTCGTTTACTTTATCAATTGATATTCCTTTTCCTGAGTCAATTACCGAAATAACTAACCTACACATATCATACTTAACTATGACATTAGCAGTTAATTCTATAAAACCTTCACTTGTATATTTAATTGAATTATTAAGTAAAGATATTAAGATTTGTTCTAATAAATTACTATCACCATATAAAACTTTGGGTATACTACTACTTAAACTTATTCTAAAATCTACTCCATCTTTTACTTTTTTTTCTTTTAATATTCTTATTTTTTCAACTAAATTAATTAAGCTATACTTATTATTTATTACTTTAATATTATTATTATCTAAAGAAGATATATCCATTATATTATTAACTAAGAAAGATAAAGTATGAGCTGAATTATTAATTCTAATTAAATCTTCTCGCATTTCAGCTGAACTTTTATCTTTCAAAGCTAAAGTTGATAAAGTTTCAATTTTATGAATTGGCTCCTTAATTTGATTAGAAGCCAAGAATAGAAAATTAGATTTATCTTCATTAGTTTGATTAACTAATAATCTATTTTTATTAAGTTCATTTATCATTTTAATATCCGGATTTTCAATTGTAAAAAACATCAAGATAACTACAAATGTATGTCCGGTTGTAGTAATTAATATAGAACGGTCATGGCCTTGAATAACTAAAATTAAAGTTAAAACAATAATACAAACTATAATTGGTATATATCTTTTTTGTTTTAGATTTTTAAAATTAATAATACATTTTATTATCCACAAACTTACTATTATAAAGCAACAAACAATAAGCACATTAGTTATAGGTCCATATGTATATGTTAAACCACCATCTTTAAATATATAAATAGGTAGAAAATATAATATAATACTAATAATAGTTGCTACTATAAGTGTATATTTTTTAGCCTTTTGAAAATAAACATGAAGGGCTGCATCTTTTTTATCATAATTTTTCTTAGATACCATGAATACATATACATTAAATATCATAGACCAAATTAATATATAAACTACATATGACTTTAATATAATAATTGATGGAAGATAATAGGTACTTGCTAAATCTACTGCAAAATAACACAATATCTCTAAAATTAATCCAATTATATTACTTATAACTAGCCATTTATAAATACTATTTTCTATGGATTTAATACGAGGTTTATAAAAATAAACAACTGATACTAGTAAGATAAATATCAAGCTACATATTGGAAACGCCATAAAAGTTTTCATATTTTACTCCTTTATTCTTTATAATTTATTTTTTTAATACTTTTTCTTTGGTATTTTCAAATATTTTTAAATCACTAGGTGAAATAATTGAAACTTCTGGTTGATTATCTTCTGTTAAACTAAATTGCCAAAATTCACCATTAGATACTTTGAAATAACCACTTTTTTCATTAGGTAAAGACATATAATCTCTCTTAGCTGTAATAGGATTAGTTTTAAAGTTATCAATAAATCTTGTACCAACTAAATATTCAGCACCTGGTTGTTGTAGATTTTCAATATATGATAATACTTCAGGTAATCTAGTTTGCCATTCTTTAGAAAGTACCACAACTGCTGCTGGATATTCTTCATTGTTAACTTTAAATTTAATAACTTCAGCTTCTGATATACCAGGATGTTTTAATATCTCTTCTTCTATATCAAACATAGCATATTCTTGACCATTATTTTTAAAGTAATCAGTTCCCCGACCAAATACTTTGTAACGACCATTTTCTAATCTAACAGCAACATCTCCTGAATGTATCCAACCATCAGCTGTAAATAAGCCTTTATTCTTCTCTTCCTCAGTATAACCAGCTGTTGCACAACCAGAACGTACTTCTAAAATACCACGTTCATTATCTCCAAGAATTTCCCCAGTATTTTTATCTACTATTCTATATTCAACTCCTGGAACTGGTGCTATTGTTACATCATCATCACTTAAAATTTCTTTTAATGAAAGACCATTCATACAAGCAGTTTCAGTCATTCCATAACCATCAATTATATATTTAATACCAAGACGTTTAGCAATTGTACGAGCCTTTCTCATTTGCTCAGGTGTAACTGCTTCACCACCTATAAATATATATTTAACATCACTTAAAGCCCCATCTGGTAGACCACAATTTTCTAATGTAAATACATGACTTGGAGCTACAATACATAAATTAGCCTTGGAATCCAATAAATCTTTAGCAAAGGCAAATCTATCATACTTTGGCTTATAAATATTAGTCATACCACTAAATAAACCAGCATGGACACCATGGATAGCCCCGGTTCCATAAAATAACGGAATAAAGACTGTATTCCTATCACCAGGTCCAAAATCAAACCAAAGTTTATC
>CANQEQ010000053.1 GCA_947595345.1 uncultured Bacilli bacterium
TCTGGAGGGCGGAGCTCTTTACTATTCTCACCAGAATATCTGGTGGTTTTATATGCAAAACTGATGTTTTGCATAATAAAAATCCACTAGTTTAACTAGTGGTTTTTGACTAAGCCCTATAAGGGCTGTTACTGGCAACTCCCACATGGGAGTTTTTTTGATTTGCCAATCGCCTTTGTCTCTCTAGCAACCCTTAAAAGGGTCCTCGTATTCTTTTACACTTCTTTTATCTTGTAACATATCTTCTGTTTCTTGTTCTCTTATATATTTTTTTATTGTTTGCTTGTTTAATCCTACTGTGCTTACATAATAACCTCTTGTCCAAAATGTTCTCTGACCATATTTATATTTTAAATTAGCATGGTTTTCAAATATCATTAGTGCACTTTTTCCTTTTAAATATCACATAAATTGTGATACACTTAATTTAGGTGGTATTTTCACAAGCATGTGTATATGGTCTATACATGCATGAGCTTCTATTATTTCCACTCCCTTATATTCGCATAATCTTCTTAATATTATTCCAATGTCTCTCCTCAATTTCCCATATACTGCTTTTCTTCTAAATTTTGGTATAAATACTATATGATATAGACAATTATATTTTGTGTGAGATAATTGGCTTTCATCAATGTCCTTAGACTTCGTTTTTGTTTTTAACATATAAATCTCCTCCTGTTTTTTATTTTGATTGGCAAATCATCTTTATTATAACAGAAGGAGATTTATATGTTTTCTGGAGGGCGGAGCTCTTTACTATTCTCACCAGAATATCTGGTGGTTTTATATGCAAAACTGATGTTTTGCATAATTAAAAATTGATGCTAAGCTAAGCACCAATTTTTTCTTTACTATCTTCTCGTCTTTTTAAAGATTTTATAAAATTCTTCTCGTCCTCACTTATTCGCCTTGACTCAGTTATTTTAGTCAAAGTTTTATTATAAACAAAATTGTTTTTTAAATTTACTATATAAATAAGGGTTGTTTCTTTATATTTAATATAGGAAATTGATAATAACCAAGCAATAGCCATATTGACATAATAATCTTCACTTTTAACTTTAGAAACTACTTCTAAAGTTTTTTCTAAATATATATCATGTAAATAATAACTAAGAAGTATTACTATTCCACACCTTTTAGCCCAATTATTTTTAGAATGTGTAAGTGTCTTAGCAAATTTAAACCCTTCCGGTGGTGATTTTTTTAAGATTTTTAAATTTGTAACCATCAAATCAACATGTGCCCAGTTATTTACTTTTTTCAAATACTCGTTTAGATAATTTTTAAAAGTTTCAAAATCTAATTTTAAATATCCTAAAATAAAGCCTTCTATCATAATTGTTTCATATAAAGTAGATGTATTGACTTTAAAAAACTCTAAATAATTATTTTTACTTATTTCTTTCGCAATTTTTTTAAGTTCTAATGTCTTAACCCCAATTAAATTATCGCATTCTATTATCTTACCATGAAATTCTTGATATTTTTTATCTTGTAAACT
The DNA here is from genome assembly GCA_947595345.1 of uncultured Bacilli bacterium. Taxonomy (GTDB): domain Bacteria; phylum Bacillota_I; class Bacilli_A; order RF39; family UBA660; genus RUG591. Next base: position 1,508 of record CANQEQ010000053.1, read on the forward strand.
ACTTAAATAATTTAAAAATTCTTGATAAGTTTCCTTAGTCCAATTAATATCAAAATTCACTTTAACTTCTCCAAAAAAGTTTTACCCAAAGCCATTTTTAAATTAAAATTATCAAGAATTGTTGCACCAATTGAAGCAAATGTTTCTAAATCTTCAAGACGAGTTGGGGTTTTAAAATCTTTATTATAAATTAAAACAGGGACGGTTTCTCTTGTATGGTCAGTACCTTTAGCTGTTGGGTCATTTCCATGGTCAGCTGTTATAATCAGTAAATCATCACTTTTTAACATTTTTTTTATACTTTCTATATTATTATCAACTAACTCTAAAGCTTCCATATACCCTTCCGGATTACGACGATGACCATACTTAGAATCAAAGTCATTTAAGTTAGCAAAGCAAAGACCTGTAAACTCTTTATTTATAGCTTCTTTTATTTTATTAATACCATCTAAATTATCTTTAGTTTTAGTAATTTGAGTTATTCCAGAGTTATTAAAAATATCACTTATTTTTCCAATTGATAATACATCAAATTTATTTTCTTTTAATATATCTAAGGCTGTTTCGCAAGGTGGGTCTAAGGCATAATCATGACGATTACTAGTTCTTGTAAAGTTACCAGGGCTTCCTATAAAAGGACGGGCAATTATTCTGCCAACTTTCCACTCTTCTTTTTTAGTAATTTCTCTTGCTATACTACAAATTTTATAAAGTTCTTCTAAAGGAACAATATCTTCATGAGCTGCAATTTGTAAAACTGAATCAGCACTTGTATATACAATAATACTTCCTGTTTTCATGTGCTCTTCGCCAAGTTCAGCAATTATCTCAGTTCCACTGGCACTTTTATTCCCTATTACCTTTCTACCAGTCTTTTCTTCTAATTCTTCTATTAATTCTTTAGGAAATCCAGTTTCCGTAAATGTTTTAAGAGGCTTCTCGGTTTTTACTCCCATCATTTCTAAATGTCCGGTTAAAGTATCTTTTCCATTACTAATACAATTAGCTCTTGTATAGTAAGAATCAACAGGAGCAAATCGATTATATACTAAATTTAAAAGACCCATCTTACCTAAATTAGGAAGTTTACCTCTAGTTTTTTCCAATGTATGTAAAACTGTATTAACATTTTTATCATGAAATTTCTCTTCATCGTGGGCCTTTCCTATCCCAACTGAATCTAAAACTACTAAGAATATTCTCTTATATTTTTTATACATAACATCCTCCATATTTATTATATATTATTTAGATAAAAGAAAAAAGAATTAAGAAAAAAAATGACATTTTCTTGACATCACTTTTTATCTATCCCTAAAAAGATATTAGGAATTAAATCTAATTTCTTAACATAAAGTCCAGTATAAGTATCATAATATTCTTTAATAAACAAATTAATTTCTTCTACTACTTTAGATGATGTTATTTTTAATTTGTCTATTTTTTCTATATCAACAATTTGAAATAATCTTAATAATTTAATAGTATTTGGCAAAAAAGTATAGGTATTTTGATAACAATTACTGCAAACCATTCCACCAAGAGAAATATCAAAAGTTAAGGTTTTAGAATTACCACAAGCAATACAAGTTTCAAAATCCGGTCTTACTCCAAGAAAATCTAATAGTTTCATTTCATAAATATTAGTTATTAAAGAAGGTTCAAACCCTTCATTTATTTTTAATAAACTTTGTTTTAAATATAAAAACAACAAACCATTATTATTTTCTTTTAAAACATTTCTAGTCAGATTAACTAAATAATTAGCATAACTCATTTTCTTAAAATCATTTAAAATATTTTTTAAAGAATTAATAATACTTCCCTCGGTTAAAGTTCCTAGTCCTTGTTCTTTATAAGTAAATGTAAAATTAGCATAAACTAACTTCATGCTAACTCCCCGAAGATGGCTTTTTATTCCTCTAGCTCCTTTAGCAATAACCGAAACTTGACCATACTCTTTAGTTAAAATATTTAAAATTTTACTAGTTTCACTGTAATTAGTTTCACTTAAAACTATTCCCTCTACTGTTACTTTCATTATTCACCTTAATCTCATTATATAAAAGATAATATTTAATCTCACCAGTTTTTTTAAATAAATTCCATAAAATATCTTCCATAATATCACCAATTATATAATGTATTTATATTTTAGTTTTTATTCAAAATCTAAATCGTCTTTTAAACCTAATTCTTGTAAATATTTCTCTCTATCTCGCCAATTTTTAATAGTTTTAACATATAAAGATAAATAAACTTTCTTACCAAAATATTCTTCTAAATCTATTCTAGCTAAAGTTCCTATTTCTTTTAGCATATTTCCATTCTTTCCTATAATAATTTTCTTTAAATTATCTCTATCAACTATAATTAAAACACTTAAATTTATAATATCTTTAAGTTCTTCGTATTCTTCTAAATAACAAGTAACACTATGAGGTACTTCGTCATTAGTTTTTCTTAAAATCTTCTCTCTTACAAGTTCGGTTATTATCATAGATGTTGGTTGATTAGTAATATATTCATCATCAAAATATTTCATATCTTCTTTTAAGTATTTTTTCATAGTCTTAATTAATTCAGAGATATTAATATCTTTAATAGCTGATATAGGTATTATTTCTTTAAAATCATATAAATCTTTTAATTTATCAATACTTTCAAGTAAATATTTTTTATCTTTAATTTTATCAATTTTAGTTAATATTAATATAACATTATTATTTTCTTCTTTTAATTTATCTAATATAAATTTATCTCCCCCTCCAAAGCCTTCTTTAATATCAACTAAAAATAAAATTAAATCTACATTATTTGTCATTCCATAAGCTTTAGAATTTAAAACATGCTCTAATTTATGCTTAGGTTTATGAATACCTGGAGTATCTACAAAAACTATCTGAGAATCAGAATCATTATAAACACCCTCTATAATATTCCTTGTTGTTCCTGATTTATCTGAAGTAATTGCAACATGACGCTTCAAAATACTATTTAAAAGAGTACTTTTTCCAACATTAGGACGTCCGACTATACTTACAAACCCACTTTTCATAAATTTTCCTCATTAAATTCATGAGGTGTTAATTCTTTTAAAGTATAGGTTTCTTGTTTTTTATCTGTATATAAATAAACTTTTGTATCAGGTGTTAAAAATTCAATTAACACTTGACGACAAACAAAACAAGGAAAAGCAATTTTATCTGATGAATTCATTACATGAATTTCTTTAAAATCTCCTTTTCTATAACCTTTAGTAATAGCACTTAAAAGGGCATTTCTTTCAGCACAAATAGTAGCACCATAGGAAGCATTTTCAACATTTACTCCACTAAATTCCTTCCCATCTTTAGTTACAATAATTGAACTTACCTTAAAATTTGAATAAGGTGCATAAGAATTATCTAATAGTTTCTTTAACTTTTCTTTCATTTTCTATCCTCTCTTTATAATCTTTAACCGGTCCATAACTTAATCTATGTTCCTTTATTATTCCATATTTTTCTATGGCTTCTAAATGTTTTTTAGTTGGATACCCTTTATTATGTTTAAAATCATACATAGGATATTTTTTATCTAATTCTATTAACATTCTATCTCTAGTTACTTTAGCTATTACACTAGCAGCTGCTATACTTAAACTTTTACTATCACCTTTTACAATAGAAGTACTTGGAATATCGGTATTTAATTTCATAGCATCAATTAAAATATGTTCAGGTTTAACACTTGTATTTTTAATAGCTTCATACATAGCTTTTTTAGTTGCCTCGTAGATATTTATTTTATCTATCTCTTCATTTGAAACAACCCCTATTCCATAGGAAATTGCTTCTTTAATTAAAATATCATAAAACTTTTCTCGTTTTTTCTCACTTAATTTTTTAGAGTCTGTTAAACCTTCTAATTTATAATTAAGTGGTAAGATACAACAAGCTGCAACAACTGGACCTACTAAAGGCCCTCTTCCTACTTCGTCTATTCCTCCAATTAATTTAATACCACTTTCTATTAACTCTCTTTCATAAGTATATAAATCTTCCATTATAAATCACTTAGCTTATCTTTAATAATAAGACTAACTTCTTTCATATCACATTTTCCTTTTACAAGAGGTGTTAATTCTCTCATAATTTGTCCCATATCTTTATTACTAGTAGGTCCTACTTTCTTAAATACTTCGTCAATTACTTCATTAAGTTCCTCAGTTGTTAATTGTTTAGGCAAATATTTAGTTAAGATTTCTATTTCTTTATTAGTTTTTTCTATTAAATCGTCTCTATTACCTTTTTCAAATTCCAAAATTGACTCACGTCTCGTTTTTATTTCTTTAGTTAAAATATCTAAAACTACTTCATCAGTTATTTCTACTTTTTGATTAATATGATAAAGGTCAACAGCACCCTTTACTCCTCTTAATGTTTGTAATTTTAAAGTATCATGACTTTTCATACTATCAATTATATCTTTTTTTATTTCTTCATACATTTTTAATCACCATCCACTATAATTATATATTAAATTAATAAAAAAGTATATAAAAATAGAGATTAATTTTTCTTAATCTCTATTATTTTTTTCACGTTTACGAGCATTCTTAATTCCAGCTTTTTTGGCCTCACGACGTCTTACTCCTGGTTTATCATATGCTTCTCTTTTCTTGAATTCAGAAGGGATACCATCACGAGCAACTTTTTGTTTAAATTTTCTTAAAGCCCCATCTAGATTACCGTTTCTAACAGCAACATGTGTCATTCATTTTCCCTCCCTTCGTTTCTAAATCAAATAGATTATATCAAACAAAAATCAAAATTTCAACAAAATTCGGTATTTTTTTCTAAAATATTATATGTTTTTTTGGGAAAAAAAGCCCTTCGTGTTATAAATTTCTTAAGACGAGCTCAAATAAAGCTCTAAAAAATGTCCCGTAATACTTTCCTATTTGAAATAAAGTTTCTATTATTTCTTTTAAAATCAAAGAAATAATTGGTGATAATACAACAAGTAAAATATACTCAGATATTCTTTTTTTATATTTTAATACTTGCATAAACTACCACTTTGAATTCGTCTAATAGCACCACCTACGGCTTGACCTATTCCATAGATTACTTTAATTAAATCTCCAAATGCTGAAACTAAAGAGCCTGTAATTGAAACTCCTCCTCCAACTATCATTTTCATACTTTCTTTATCTAAATTCTCCATAATACCTCCTTACTTATTACATCCAAGTGGTCTTACAAAACCATCAATTATACCAGCTAAAAACGTTACAAGTGCTCCTATTCCAATTATAGCAGCTGCTGATAATCCTCCACCTTTTATATTTTTCATTTCATTTTTTGTTAAATCTTTCATAAATCTCCTTTCATTTTTTCTATTATATATTCAAGTAAATTTTCTTCTTTTACTATAAATTTTACTTTAACACTTCTACTATCTAAATAATATTTATCTAATTTAAGTTTTAAAACATATAAGGAATTTTCTTTAAAAATATCTAAAACTTCATACTTAACATTTTTATTTTCTATTTTAAGTTTTGAATTAGTTAGTATTTCGGTTTCCCCTCTTGTTAAATTAGAAATTACTAAATCATGATTATTTCTAATAATTCCTTTATAAGTTAAAAACTCATAATTCTTTAAGAATAGTAATAGTAAAATAAGAATTACTATAATATTTATAGTTATAAAAATGTATAAAATTTGATAAAAACTAGAACGATTTTTAAATTTATCTAATAAACTAGTACTCATAAATCTCACCTTCTTTAACTAAAATAATTTTTTGATATAAGTCCTGATTATTAAAGCGATGACTTATGACAATTACAGTTTTTTCTTTTAAATATTTAAGTATTCTCTCTAAAATCTTTCTTTCATTTTTAATATCTAAGGCATTAAAAGACTCATCAAATATATAAATATCACTTTTTTTAAGCAGTGCTCGTGCTAAGATTATTCTTTGTCTTTCACCACCTGATAAATTACTAGCATTTTCAAGCAACATCATATTATCTTTTAAAATACTTCTTTCTGTAATTTTATTAACTTCAGTTAACTCTAATATTTTTAAGTAATCTTCGTATTCCACATTGTAATTTAAGACTATATTATTATAAATTGTATCTGTAAAAATTGTCTCGTCTTGAGATACATAAGTTATTCTTTTTCTAAGTTCTTTTAAATTATAATCATATAATTTTCTATCATCAAGATAAATATCTCCCTCATAATTTTCTATATATCTCGCGAGTATTTTCATAAGAGTACTTTTCCCACCACCTGAAACTCCATAAAATAATACATGAAAATGAGGTTTAATTTCTAAATTATTACAATTTAAAATATTATTAATACCATTATAAGAATAATGTAAATTAGAAATTCTTATATTACCTTCAAACTTTTTAGTTGTAACTTTCTTATCTAAATATAATTTCTCTTCAGGTATATTTAAAAGTTCTTTAATTCTAATAAAGGAAACAATTGCTTCTCTTATTAAAAGTTCTAAATTACAAATATTAACAATTGGTGTTTGAAAATATGTTAGTAAACTATTAAAAACTAAAAGTTTAGAAAGACTTAAATTATTAAAATAAACATCTCTTATTCCAAGATAAAGAACAAATAAAAGCCCTAATCCATAGACTACTTCTTTGAAAAACAATTCTTCAAAGTGATTTTTATATAAACTAAAACTCGTATCTTGATAATTTTTATATTTAAAATATAATTTATCACTTAAAGTATCTTCAATTTGCATTCCTTTAATTGTATTAACGGAGTTTAAAGATTCAATTAAATGATTATTTACTTCTATTTCTCTATCTTTCATATCTTTAATTTTATCTTTAATTAAATTATTATAAATTTTTATAATAAAAATATAAACAAATGTTATTAGAAAAACACATATCGTAAGTTTTACACTTATTTTAAATAAAAAACAAGAAACTATTACTATTAATACTAAATCTACAACAATACTTACTAATAATTTACTAATAACATCACGAATTGTAAAAACATCTTGAATTCTAGTTATAATATCGCCTTTAGTACGATTTTTAAAATATAAATATGGAAGTTTTATTATATGATTATATACTTCTTGAATTAAATTTTTATCTAATTCATGATTTAAAAAATTAATTAAGTTGTTTCTAAATAAGTTAGTTAATTCTTTTAATAAAATAACAATTATTAAAAATAAAAATATATAATTAATTGTTTTTAAATTATCTTTACTTACTAAATCTAAGAAAAATTGAAACTCATAGGAAACTAAAATATTACAAATTGTAAAAACAATAGAAAATAAAAACATAGTTATAAAAAATATTTTATATTTAGCTAAAATAGGAAATATTAATTTAAAAAAGCTTTTATCTTCAACTTGTTTTAATATTTCACATCTAGGTCTATATAATAAATAGACATTAGTTGCAATTTTTTCCCACTCTTCTAGTTTAAAAGACTTAAATCCCGAAGCTGGGTCCATAACTTGAATTGTATCTCTAGTTATTTTGGTAATAACCACAAAATGACCAGAATTATTTAAAGTCACATGAGCTATTAAGGGAGTTTCTTCGTTTAAGTTTGAAACTTTTGAGCGAACAGCTTTAGTATCAAAGCCAAGTTTAAAACCTGCATCAATTAATGAATACACCGAAACTCCTTCCTTAGTTGTCTTAGTAAGCTCTCTTAAATATTCTCTTGATACACTTCCACCATAGTAATTAATAATGGAAATCAAGCATGCAACTCCACAATCTTTTAAATCTGTTTGTCTAATGTATGTAACCTTCTTCATAAACCCTCCAATTATACTATACTCGGTTTTTATTCAAAAATTTTAAAGTTACTAAAATTTTTTTTATTTTTTTCTTAAAATGGTAGCTTAAAGCTACCTAAAAGGCTTTTTTAATAATTTAAAATAAATAAAAAAACCTATAAGTAGATTTTTTAAATCCTCTTTATAGGTTTTATTTTTATTCTTAAAGTCAAGTAAGATTATTCTAAATTCTTCCTATTTTCTTTAATTATTTCTTTTATTTCTTCTTCATTCATTCCAGTTGATTTTTTTATCAAGTCTAAAGAAGCTCCATTGTTATAGAAGTTAGTTACCATGTCTTTCTTATTTTGCATAATACCTTCTTTGACACCAGCATTAAAAGATTTTTCTTCAGCTATTTTCTTATCGTTTATTGCTTCTAGCTTTTCAATATATTCACTCATCTCATCATCCATATAATCTTTTCTAAAGGTTATATCCTCTGATATTTTAGAAAGTTCTTCTATATAACCTTTTAACTCCTTTTCTTTATTTCCTATATCTTTTAATTCTTTTCCTTTACCTATTGTT
>CANQEQ010000054.1 GCA_947595345.1 uncultured Bacilli bacterium
CTATAACCATTTTGCCTTTTGCATTTACATAACCCCATTTTCCACCATCTTGAATAGGATATAAATCTCCACTATTAGAAGAACCACTTTTTTCTTCTTTACTTCCACATCCTGTTAAACCTATAGCTAAAATACCAATTAATAATACACTTAAAATTTTCTTTTTCATACCTCATTCTCTCTTCCTTTTTTATATTTCTATTATTTATAATAAAATATAACTTATTTGTCGTCGTCATCGTCACCAAATAAATTAAATGAATTTACTTCACCAGTCTTTTGTCCACTTCCATTTTTAAATTCAGTAGTTTTGAAACCACCACCCCAATCATAAGTTGTTGAACTACCTTTATAATTTCCAAATTTATCAGTATAATGAACAGTTTTAAAAAATGGTTTGGATTTTTTAGTAGTGTGTTGATTATTATCATTATTATTATTTTTATTTTTATAAAAATCTTCTATATTACCACCAACTGATGGTTCGATTGGTTCTCCTTTAAAAGAAATAAATAAAAATGGTAATGTCAAAATAAATGAAACAATTATAGATGTAATAATACCCTCTTTTTCTATTAATGACATAATAAATATCGCTATAATTATAGAATAACTAAAACATTTACCGGCTAAATATCTATCCATTTTTTGTTTATATTCTATATTATATTTTTCTTTATATTTTTGAGTTATTTTATCATATGGATACTTTGTTATTCCATCATCAGGAATATACTTAAAAACTTTTGTTTTAATAAGGATAAATTGCAAAATTTTGTTAAAACTTTTTGAAATAACGTAACCAATTGTTATATAAACATAAAATACAAATATATTTATTTTCTTATCTTTACTTAAAAGTGCTGCAATAACAATGGTTAAAATTCCAAATAAGCAAGACAAAAAACAAAATATTAATCGTTGTTTCAAATTGTATTGATTATAATCACTTTTATATTTGATTTCATTTTTACTTAATTTCATATATAATATCCTCTATTTCATTATATTAAAATTTTTTTTACTCATAAATTATCATTTTTTTCGCCCTGATATACTAATACAGCACTTTGGTCTATAAAAGTATTATTTTTATTCACATTAAAATATATATCCTTTAGTCCAGTTATATGAAATATTATATGATATCCTGAAACATAAGAACCATCAAATTCTCTTCCTTCATATTTTTTTATTTCATAAGTACAACTATCAGTACCATATAGTTTTTCACCAGCTCTTTGAAAAGTACAAGTATTATCAGTATTAATCGTAATATCAAGACCACGGTCTGATATAGTATTCATATTTTTATAATAACCATATTTTAAAGTATATTTTCCTGCTTGTAATCCCTTTTTCTTTTTTTCCTCTTCTTCTTTTTTCTTTTGTTCTTCTTCTTGCTTTTTTATTTCTTCTAATTTTTCTGAAACATACTTTTTATTATCTTCGGTAACAGTATTGATTTTTTCTTCTTCCGTTAAATTTTGAATTGTTTTTAACAACTCTTTTTCAGTAATTTTATTATCTATGTTTTTTTCTACCAAGTTAAGCTCAATTTCAATATATTTGTTTTTAAATTCTTCATAACTATAATCTTCAAAAGTATCATCTTCAAAAAATATAGTTATTGCTGAACTAGATGTTGGTTCTTTGTCTTTATCTGTTGAATATAGTCCATATTTGTATTTATCTTCTTTTATATCGTATAACAATTTTAATTCTACTTCAACATTACAATTTGCACGTGGCTGTACCTTATTCTCTTCATCCAAATGAAAATATATTAAATTGTGGGGACATGAATCTTCTTTAGCATCTTTCACTTTATTATTTAGCTTTGCTATCATAATTGGATAATCATATTTATCACTATCTATAAAAGAAATATTATAATTCTGATAATTTTTCCAAAATGAATATAATGCCTCATCTTTATCAACAATAGCTTTTTTCAAATATTCTTCGTAAGTTTTAGCCCATTCATTTTTAAGTTCTACTTTTCCACATCCTGTAATTCCTAATAAACAAACACTACATAGTAACATCAATAATATTTTCTTTTTCATATTTTTTTACTCCTTAGTTTTATTAATATATAAATTTTTATCACTTAAACTTATAAAAATCACTATCCTATTACAAACTATCGCAGAACAGATTATTTCATGATATTAAAATATTACAAATTATTATAAAAGAAAAAATATTATCATTTTTTGCTTAAAAGTATAATAATATTTTTAATTTTTTTTCAAATTTTATTATATTTCGTATTTATTTTTAATATGATGTGATATAATACAAATTAGAAATGTCGAAGATTAATCTGTTCTACGACATAAAAATTCTTAATAAATTAAAATTGGACTATTTAAAGTTTAAACTTTCTTGATAGTCTTTTTATATGAAAAAGAACTGAATTTTTATCAGTTCTATATTTTTAATATGGCGTCCTCAGTAGGAATCGAACCTACATTTAATCCTTAGGAGGGATTTGTACTATCCTTTATACTATGAGGACAAAAGAAAATTAAGCTTTTAAATTTTCAAACAAAAATAATTTATAATTCCAGTCACCAGTTTCATTAGATAATTCCATTATATCTTCATTAGACATATTTTTAAGTAAATATTTAGCAGTATCATCAACTGAACATTTACTACAAATAAACATATATTCTTCTTCACTTAAAGAAATTTCTCTAACTCTTTCAACAAATAAATTTAATTTCTTGAAAACTTCCTTAAAAGCATTATTTTCCTTTATTTCTTTTTTATTGATTTTATATTTTTTAAAAAATCTAGTTATATCTACTACTTGATGGATATATATAACATTATCTAGTAAATACAAAAGTTCGTCATTATTTAATTTTTTTAAAAGACTTAATAGTTTATCACCTATTTTCTTAGCTTCATTATCATTTATTAATTCTTTATCTTCAAATAAATAACCTAACTCGTCTTCAATTTTTAAAATCTCGTTTAATTCTTTACTCACATAATCACCCCTAATTAAATACATCATGAAAATATTTATTTAACTTATTTTCAAATATTGTTAACATATTATTAACTTCACTTTGATAATTAAGAAATTCTGTATAAATAACTGAATTATTTAATTTTTCTAAACAATCATTTATCTTTTTTTCTAATTCTTCTTTATTACCTTTATTTCTTACTATTTCTTTTTGATATTTTTTAACTTTTTCAACAAGAATTAAAACCTCTTCATTACTTTCTAATTTCTTTTTAGCTTTTATATAATTTTTATAATCATTAGTATTTTTAATATAAGTAATTATCTCGTCTACTTTATCTAATATTTTATCTTCATTCAAACTTCTTCACCATCTAAACTAAAACTTTTAGCATCAAGTATTTTTACTTTAACAATTTTACCAATACTATCTTTATTACCTTTAAAATTAACTAATTTATTAGTTTCAGTATAACCAAATAACATACCTTCTTTAGAACTTTCCCCCTCAACTAACACATCATATTCTGAACCTATCATTTTTAAATTTGCTTCTTTAGAATATTTATTAATTAATTCATTTAATCTATATAATCTTTCTTCCTTAACTTCTAAAGGCGTTGTATCTTCTAATTTACTAGCTGGAGTATTTTCACGAGGTGAATAAATAAAAGTAAAAGCACTATCATATTTACAATAATTAACTAAGTCTAAAGTTTCCTTGAAATCTTCTTCAGTCTCCGTTGGAAAACCAACAATTATATCAGTTGTAATACTAATTCCATCAATACTTTTTAATTTATCAAATAACTCTTTATAAGCTTCCTTAGTATAACGACGTCCCATTAATTTTAAAATACGATTACTTCCTGATTGAACCGGTAAATGAACAAAATTTAAAATACTCTTATTGTTTTTTATTACTTCAACTAACTTATCTGAAAAATCCCAAGGATGACTAGTTAGAAAACGAATTCTTGGAATACCAGTTTTTACTACTTCTAATAATAAATCAGCAAGTTCATAATCTTCATATAAATCTTTTCCATAAGCATTAACGTTTTGTCCAAGTAAAGTTACTTCTTGATAACCATCTTTAACTAACTCATTAATTTCTTTAATAATATCTTCATGTCTTCTACTTCTTTGAGAACCTCTTGTATAGGGAACAATACAATAAGTACAAAATTTATCACAACCATAGATAATATTAACATATGCCTTATATTTACTTTCTCTTTCTAAAGGCATATTCTCTATAATATCTCCCTCTTTACTATAAACTTCAATATTTAATTTTTGTTCTTTAAAACTATTAGCTAGAAGTCTAGGTAAATCGTCTAAATTATGAGTACCAAAGACAAAGTTTACAAATTTATATTTTTTTAATATTTCTTTTACTACCCCTTCTTCTTGAGCCATACAACCACAAAGGGCAACTTTTAAATTGGGCTTTTCCTCTTTTAAATGTTTAATTCTACCAAGCATTCCAAACGCTTTATTATGAGCATTTTCTCTTATAGAACAAGTATTTAAAAGAATAAAGTTGGCATCTTCCATATTTAAAACTTCTCTAAAGTTCATGCCATCCAACATACCTTTTATATTTTCACTATCATGTTCATTCATTTGGCAACCATAAGTCTTTAAAAAATAAGTCTTATTAAGTCCAATATTTTTATAATCATTGTCAAGTTCAAAGTTTCTTATGCTAGTTTTTTCATGACTTCTTTTCTTAGCTTCTTCATAATTTGGTATTTTCATAATATCACCCACTTCACTCGCTTAAATAATATATCATAAAATCCTACTTTTAGCAATTAAAAAGCTAGATATTTCTTTTAACTTTAATTTTAAATAAATAAAAAAAGAACTATGTTATCCATAATTCTTATTTATTTTGCATCATGTTTAATAAATTAATTTTAAACATATCCTTTTCTGGATTAGCTTTACTTATCATAACACCTTTATAAGCTGTTAATTCAGCACGATGTCCTTCTTCTAAAATTCCTTCTGGTGTAATATTTGTTAAAAGAATAATTTTTTTATCTTCATAGACTGTATAATGTAATCTAATTTCTCCATGAACTTTTACAAACATCTCATCAGTTGGTAAAACTAATTCATAACTTTTAGTACCAGTTTTCTTATCTTCTAAAACTAATTCTCCTAAGAATTCTCCATTTCTAATTTTAGGATAGTATTCAAATGTTAATTTTTTATAAGCTAACATATTATACTTCCTTACAGACCTTTCTTTTTTTCTAAAATCATTTTCGTTTTGGTACTCAAATATATAACTTTGTTTCATAATATTCAACCCCTTTAAAACCCCATTTTATACTTTTTAAACGACTAGTATCCCTATTTATCAAGTTCCTCTAGATTATACTATAAAATAAGGCAAAAGTCAAACATTTTTTATTTTATCATCGTTTTTTTGTATTAATTTCACAATTTTCCTAAGATAAATAAAATATTTGTTGATTTTATAGGTATCTTTTAAAGTATTTCTTGTAAATTCAAGCTTTTTAGGTAAAGAAAGCTTAATTAATAAAAGCAAATATTCATAATTTTCTAATTTATTCTCTTTTTCATATTCATTTAAAAGAACTTCTAAATCTATGTCATAATAATTTTCTTGATAAAGTTTAATTAAATCTATAATTGGCATATCTACTTTAGCATTTTCCCAACTTATTAAATACTTATAATCACTTTCTAAAAAATGACTTAAAGATAAGTTGTTATGAATTAAACTATATCTTATAACTTTTTTATCTTTAACTAAATTATACCAATTTTCAATTTCTACCTGAATAAAACTTAACAAATAATTAATAATATCAAGATTAGAAACTAACAAATACATAGCTGGTGACATGAATACAACTGTATCTATATAATTATTCATATCTTCATAGTAAGCTTTTAAATAATTAACTTCATTTACTATATTCTCATATATTTCTTTAATTTGAGCTATATCAACTTCTTTTTTAAAAGATGTCTTAAAGTGTAATTTACCACTTATTTTTATTAAATCTAGTAATTTTTCCAAATTAGAAAGTTCTCTTGGCTTTATATATTCATATAAACATATTCTACTATCATAGTCTTTATAAATTTTTGGAAAATTATCAAACCCTCTATTTTTTAAATATTCATAAATCTTATAATTATTAGAATTTTCTTTATAAACTAACATTCCTTTATTAGTTTCTAAAATTACTACTTTACCAATATATTTAAAAGCTTTTATTTTAACATTACTATTTCTTAAAATATTTTTTAAATCATTCATCTTGACTTGGAATAATTATTTTACTACCAACTTTAATATCAGAAATGTCATTATAGTCCATCAATACTTCCTTAGTTGTATTAAATTTTTCATAAATTATATCTAAAGTATCGTCTTCTTTTACTGTATATACTCTATATATAGAATATTCTTTACTATCTTCAAGGTTTAAATCTAATTCTTTTTCATAATCAATATTATTATTTTCTTTTTCTAAAAATTCCTTATCAATCTTTAAATTAGCATCTACTACTAAATTATCAGGTTTATTATCGTCTTCTCCTCTTAAGACAAAAGCTTCCTCTATATCCTCTTTCTCTGGCATTTTAATATCTAAATCGTCTAACATAACACTTATATTAACTTTTAAAATACTTTCATTTATTATTTCATAAGAAAAATCATCAATAGAAACATTACAATTACTTGTATCATATTTAGAATCAATTGTTATATCAACTGGTATATTATACTTAAATTCTTCTTCAATTTGTCCTTCTAAAAACTTTTTAAAGGTACCACTTACAATAAATTCTCCTGAAACTAAATCTTTATTTAATTTTAAAGTATTATCAAGGGCAATAGATGTAATTTCTAAAACCTTATCTTTAAACGTTAATTCTTTTTGGAAAGGTACTATTTTTTTCATATATCCTCACTTTCAATTAAGTTTATGTTTAATTTCTTTTTTTATAACAAAAAAAAGACTAGTAATAGTCTTCATACAAATTATTTTCTTTTATATATTCTAAAACTTCTTTGTTTAAATATTTATTTTCTTTCTCTTTTAAAGCAAGTTTGGCTAAACTTGAAGAACCATTATATTCTTTATTTATTATAATTAACTTATCTTTATATTCTTTAAATTCTTTTTCTATATAAGTTTCTATATCAAAATCTAATCTTTTTACAATAATCAAAGTAAAAGTTTTTAAAATATATTCATAATCAAGAAAATTTTTTAAATTTAAAAATAAATCACTTCCCATTACAATATGTGTAATATCTTTACTTTCTTTTATTTTCTTTAATATATTAGTATTAAATAATCCATTTATGTTATAGTCTCTTATATCTAAAACTTCCATATTAGAAGTTTTTATTAATTCTAACATTTTAAGTCTTTTAGAAATATCTACTAAATCTGACTTTTTACTGTTTACTGGTAAAAAATATAAGTAATCTATTGTTTTTTCTTTTAGTAAATCTACTATAATATTGAAATGAGCTTTAGTAATTGGGTTAAATGAACCTACAAATAAACATTTTTTCATATCAGCAAAAAAGATACTATTTATTAGCATCTTTACTTATTATTTCTTCTTTCTTATAATATCCACAATTTTTACAAACACGATGAGGTTTAATCATTTCACCACAGTTTGGACAAGAAGTTACAGTTTTTGCAGTTAAAGCATTATGTGCTCTTCTCATTCTTTTTCTTGTCTTTGATACTTTTCTAAATGGTACAGCCATATCAATTCTCCTTTCTTATTCTTTAAAGAAATCTTTAAACGGATTATTTACTTCGTGGATTTCCTCTTCATGATAAATATCTCCATATTTATTTTTCAATAAAGATGTATCACTTTTTGTATACCTAATAGGAATTTCCAATACAATATAATGCCACAAAAACTCAATTAAATCAAGTGTTTTTAGTGAATTTTCTAAATTTTCTTCAATTTCTATTTCAAATTCGTATGGAACTTCTAAAGATGTAATAGCATCAAGAATTATCATTTCCCCAGCTACTTCTAATTTAATTAAATTATTATTCTCATAATCTTTAGTTATAGAACCATTTACTTTAACATTATCAAGTTTTAAAATGCCACTATCTTTTAAATAATCTTTACTATAATTTAAAGTTTCATTTATCAATATTTTATCTTGATAATTCAAATCAGTTATATTAATAATCATATTCCAAACTCCTGTTAATTAAGTATAATATATTTTTTCAATAATTACAAACAATTTTTTATAAATGCCAACAAGATTTAGCTGTTTCACAAGAACAAGCACCATCACGACAAGAATTCCAAGTTTCACAGCCACATTTACTTTGATTTCTATAATAATAACTACAACTTCCAGCTGAATAAGAATAATCTAATTCATATGTTCCAAAATGATTAAAACATTTATCAAAACAATTGCTATTGCTAGTAGCACTATAATAAGCATTTTTAAATCCTGAAAGATAACAAGTACAACTTCCACTATTACGTTTTTCACAACCTGCTGCTGGACATCTTGCAGCTGTATCACAGCCACAACCACTAGTCCTACATTTAGAACGAGTTTGACAACCACAAGCACTTTCATTAGCACCATATATATAAATGTTATAGTTAGATGTTGCTTCTTTCATACCCCCTGTTTCAGTCCTACATACACCTTTAACTTGAATATTCTTTCCATTAGAATTTAATGTTAGAGTTCCTGTTTGTTTTACTCCTCCACTTAAAGTTCCATTTCCACTTGTTCCTCCTGATAAGACAAAGCTTGTTATTCCATCTACACTTTCACAAGTTACTTCTACTTTAGAACCATTTTTATATCCATTATTATCATTTACACCATCAGGATGGTCTCCTACTATCCTAAAGGTTACTTTAGGATTTACAATTAATACTCCAGTTTTATAACTTATATTATAATTACTTGATACATCTACATCATTTTCATTATAAATTATAGCATTACTTGCTATAACGGTATTTTTTCCTCCTCCTACTACATTTTTATTTAGAGTAATACCTGATAACTTATGTCCTCCTATTAAGCCATCTACACTTGCTTGATTTAATTCTTTTATTATATCTCCATCATATTCTATTGTTTGTCCTTTAGCTGTAACAGTTGCATCTTTTTTCTTTATAGTACAAACAAAAGTTACATTACTAGTTCCATTATTTGCAAATCTATATCCTTCTTTTAATTTAGCTGTTATATTATAATTTCCAGCACTACTTCCTCTAGTATTTGAAAATACATATCCTTCTCCGGCTTCTCTTACTAAAGTTTGAGTACTTCCATTATAAGTTAAATCATAGCAATAGGCATTTGTTGGGTCTGAAACTTTTCTATATACTCTAAAGGTTATTTCTTCTTCTTTCTTTATTCCAGCATTATTTTCTACTCTAACTTTTAATTTATATGTTCCTACTTCTAGTTCTTTTTTAATATCAAAACTTGGTGCTATTGCTTGTTTTTGATATTTATCTCTTTCTCCTTCTTTTTCAAATGTGTATTCTATATTTTTTATGCCACTTTCATTATCTTTTATATTATCTACTAATAATTCTATTTGTTTTTTAAAAGCACTTACATTGGTATCATTTACATCTACATCTACTATGTTTTCTAGAATTTTACCATTTGTTTTATCTTTTACATTAAAGTCAGGTCCGGTTTTATCTATTTTAAATGTTAATTCTTCTTTTCTTGTTTCTTTATCTTTCCCTTTAGCATAAGAAGTGTAATCTCCACTTTGAGATACTTCAATAGTACAAGTTTTTAT
>CANQEQ010000055.1 GCA_947595345.1 uncultured Bacilli bacterium
ATTTCCTTCTACTTTTATAGAAATACTTTTTATACCTACTTCTTCACCTTCAGTTAAAGACATAATTTCATATTTAAAGTTATGACTTTCAAAATATCTTTCATACATACGAAGTAGCATTAAAGCCCAATCACAAGCCTCAGTTCCCCCAGCTCCTGAATGAATTTCTAAAATACAATTATTTTTATCATATGGTGAATTTAAAAGTGTAAATAAATAAGCTTTATCTAACTTTTCTGTTATTGTTTTAAGATTATTTTCTAATTTTTCTTTTTCTACCTCATCATATTCTAATTCTAAAATTTCAAGGGTTAATAAATCATTTTCTATTAATTCTTTTATTTCTTTATTAGTATTAACAATATCTTCTAAATTATTTAATTCACTTACTACTTGATTAACTTTATCTTTCATGTTCCAAAAATCAGGAGTATTTTTTTCTTCTTCTAATTCTTTAATTCTTGCCTCCTTATTAGGAATGTCAAAGTAACCTCCATAATTCTTCACATTTATCTTTTAATTTTAGTAAGTTAACTTTTATATCATTTAGTTCCATAATATCACCTAATTACTTGTCTTCTTTAGCTTTACTTTTAGTTGTTTTTGCTTTATTAGTTTTAGGTTTATTAGTTTTTTTAGTAGTAGTTTTAGAAGATGCACTTGTTTTAGTACTCTTCTTTTTAGTTTCTTTTGTCTTAACTTTTTCTTCAACTACTTTAGCTTCAAGGGTTTCAGTACTTAATTGTTCACTTACTTTAACATCGTCAATGGTTATAACTTTAGTTCTTGCTAATAAATCATGTAATCCTCGTCCATCTTTTCTAAATAACATCATACCAAATGTAACTATATAAATAGTACCAAAGACACTTGATATAATATCATAGACTTTAATATAATTACCTTTAGTTAAAACTAAAATTAAAACAGTTGATAAAGTATTCATTAAAATGGAATCAATAATTAAACTTCTAATTAAGTAATTATTCATTTTTAACTTTCTATCATTACTTGAAACAATTTTAATTTTCATGAGCTTTTTACCCAATGTTTGACCATTCATATAATAAGCTACAACTACAAAATAGATAGTTGATAAGACAACTGATACAATTGATACAGCTACACTTTCATGATTTAAAACATAATTAATATCATTTACTTTTTCTAAATATTTATCTTGGTCTATTTTCTCCTCTCTAAAATCATTTACTACTTCTATAAGTTCATTATTAGCTTCCATATACTTTTCACTAGTAGGAATAAACATAGTAATTAAAGCCCCTACAAAAGTAATAAAGATAATATCTAATAAATAGGCAAATATTCTTTTATAACTAACTGGTTTCATTTAATTCCTCCTTAAATTTATTTAATGTATCTATTATATCACACAACTTAGTCATTTGATATATTTTTATTTTAATTTGATTAGCATTTGGTAAACCTTTTAAATACCAAGCAATATGATTTCTAATTTCTAAACAAGCGATTTTTTCAGGCTTTATTTTACTTAAATAATCTAAATGTTTTAAACACATATCAACTCTTTCAATAGGAGTAGGAGGTTCTAATATAGTTCCATCTTCTAAATAAGCGTTTATCTCTCTTATTAACCAAGGATTTCCTAAAACTCCTCTTCCTATCATGATTAAATCACACCCAGTTTCTTCTAACATCTTTTTGGCTTTATAAATATCCGTTATATCCCCATTTCCAATAACCGGAATACTAACATTTTCTTTAATTTCTTTAATAATATTCCAATTGGCTTTTCCTTGATAACCTTGACTTCTAGTTCTTGGGTGAATACAAATAGCACTTGCACCTGCTTCTTCACAAATTTTAGCAACTTCTAAAGCATTTATATGTTCACTATCCCAACCACTTCTTATTTTAACTGTTACAGGAACTTTAACAGCCTTAACTACAGCTTCTACTATTTCTTTTATTTTATTAGGTTCTTTCAAAAGTCCAGCTCCAGCTTGATTTTTAATAGCAACTTTAGGAACAGGACATCCCATATTAATATCTATTATATCTGGGTGCATAGTTTTTTCTATATATTTAGCTGCTACAAGAAAAGACTTTTTATCACTTCCAAAGATTTGTTGCACAATAGGTCTTTCAACTTCTTCCATGAATAACATATCTTTAGTTTTTTTACTACCATAGTAAATTGCTTTATCACTTACCATTTCAGCATAAATTAAAGAACAACCCATTTCTTTAATAATCTTTCTAAAGGCACTATTACAAATACCAGCCATTGGTGCTAAAACAGTTTTCCCATGTATTTCAACATTACCAATTTTAACACTCATACTAACACCTCTTTCTCGTGAATTATATCACATATTCAAGCTTTTTGCTAGAATATTTTAAGGCAATATAAAAAGAACTGTCTTAGCAGTTCTTCTCGCTATTGATTTATACTTAATTATTTATATAACGGATTATAGATAATTTGGTCAACATAAATTAAATCTGGGTTCTTAATATTATTAAATCTTGCTATTTCCATATAAGGAACTTCCCAAGCAGTTGAAATCAACCATAATGTATCTCCCCAAATAACTTTATAACTCTTTTGACTTTTATCTGTATTTATCGTTGTATTAGCTACCCAAACTGTATAATCTACTGTTCCACTAGTAGCAGTTCCTCCATTATTAGTATTACTATCGGTATTGCTACTGCTATCTGTTTCGTCTTTACTTTCAGACTTATCCTTGTCCTTACTTTCTTCTTTTTCAGAAGTTCCGGTTTGAGTTCCATTTGTTTCTTTGTCTTTATCACCACAACCAGTGCTTAAAAACAAAATTCCACTAAATAAGCATAAAATCAATAGTACTTTGGCATTAATCTTTAAGAATTTCATAACCCTCCTTATATCATTAATTTCCTTTGTACATTTTAATCTTATCATATAAAAAAACTTTTTTCTACAATTTAACACTTATTTTACAATACTAACTTTTGGAAATTAAAAAAGTCATGTAATTTTAACTAATCATGACTTAAATCTTCAATTGTAATTTTACTATTATGAGGAACAGGCTTCCATGATACTTTCTTAAATAAAGCTATATATGTTGTATAACGACCAACTATATCAAAGATAGGCCATAGTAAACTATACAAGAATATCTTATGAATAGGCATCTTTTTAATTCTTCTACGCTCTAAAAATAAAATATACCAAGGAACTATAATATTTTGAATATAAGCACCAATTCTATAAAATAATCTAGCCCAAACTCCTACTAAGAAAGCTGCCCACAAAGCATTCACTCCAGTTGGAATATGAATTTTAATTGTAAAGAAATGATTTAATACTTGAGCAAGAGCTGTACCTCCGGCAAAAAAGTTAATATCACTTATTTGATTAGAATAGCACCAACAAGACCTAAGAATTAAAGTTACTAAAAGCCATCTTGTAATATTAATAACATTAGTTGGTAATAAATGCATAAAAGTATCAAACATAATAAATCTATCTTTTAAAGATATAAGAACTTTTTTCCACCAAGGATATTTTTTTACTTCATTACTCCATTTAACTTTAACAAATTTTTTTCCACAAAAAATGTTAATAAATAATTTCCAACCAGACTCTTTAAAATTGATAAGTAAACCTTTAGACCAACGAAGCTTTTGATTATAAGCTACTTTATAATCTGGAGTTTGTTCATCATAAAACTCAGCTGCATCTTGATAAGAAATCCGATAACCTTGACTAACAGCATCAGCCGTTAAGCCTCTATCCTCAGTTAAAGATGTATAATGCCAACCATTACTTACAACTTCACTTGCAAATAAATAACCTGTTCCTTGAATATTCGTAGCCAATCTTAAAAATGAACGAGCTCTATGATAAGTTCTAATTGTCCTTAACCAGTGAACAGCATAACTCATAGTAATCCAATTCTCGTCTATATTTTTAATATTCCGATAGGAAGTAATCATTTTTTCTCCACTATCAAAAGCATCATTCATTCTACTTATATAATCTTTTTTTAATAAATTATCAGCATCAAAGACAAAATAACCTTCAAAACTACTTCTACCATAATCTTCTTCTATTCGATTGAATAAATACTCTAAAGCAAAACCTTTAGTTTTTCTTTCATTATCAAATCTTTCATAGCAAATACAACCTTTTTTTCTTACTATCTCAGCTGTTTTATCCGTACAATTATCAGCCACCACAAATATTGTTAACAAATCCCCTGGATAATCTTGCTTATGGATACTATCTATTAAATTTCCAATTACATTCTCTTCATTACGAGCTGCAATTACAATTCCATATTTATGTTTCTTTTTAGCTGGTTTAAACTTTCTTGTAAAAAACAAACCAAGGATAAAAAATCCTGTTTGATATATAACTAAAGTAGGCAATAACCAACCAATAAAGTTATTAATATTCCGACATACTGGATATAGACTACCTAAAAATTTTATAATATTATCAAATAAATAACTTATAAAACCCATCTTTTTACCTCACTTCACAACAATAGATTATAACATACTCTAATAGTTTAAGTAAACATCTAAAATCTACAAATATTTACCCTATATTATTACTAATATAGGGCTTTAATTAAACTTCACTCATGTATTCAATAAGTCTTAAGAATACTTTAACACTTCTTTTATCAAGACCTTTTCTCTTAAGTTTTCTAATACCAATACGCTTTTTACTAATTGATGTTTCTTTATCATAAAGAATAGTTGCTATGGTATCTTTTAATTTAGTTGGAACTTTTAAATCTGATAAAATACTATCAATATCGTCATTAATTAACATTAAAGCATCTATCTCAATATCATTTCCTTGACAGTTAATTGTTAACTGACTACTAGTAGAAACATCTTTAATTTCAACTACAAAATCAGTATCCATTAAATATGATGTAAATGGTATTTCTTTATCATTAGAATATACTTTAACATTACTAGCCATTTTTGTATTCCGAAAACGAATTTTATAATTTCTTTTTTGAAATAATAAACCACTTTTTCCTTCAACACTTCTAATAATTAACGTATAATTATTAGTCATATAATTATAATCTATATTAGTAACTGAATAAGCACCATTTAAGTAACTATTAGTTAGACCATCATCTTCATATAAATTATAGGAATTACTACTACCAGGGAAAACATGAATTTCTAACTCTTCTGGGGCATTAGTTGACATCAAATCATTTATACCAGCTAAAGGCACAATACCTCCTGCTTTTACAAACATTGGATAATCTTCAATATTATAGAATGATACATACTTTTTATTACCCATAAACTTTTTACCAGTTTTAAAATCATACCAAACACCATCAGGAATATAAAATCTTTGAATTGTTCTATCAATTAAAGGGTCACTTTTTTTAACAATAGGTGAGATTAGAAAACTTGAACCTAAAAAGTATTCATTTATATAACTTGGGTCATCATAGGCAAAAGGATATTCATAGTAAAGTGGTTTTATAAGTGGTATTCCTTCTTTATGATAATGATAAATCTCTGTATATAAATAAGGTATTAATTGATTTCTAAGTCTTAAATAATAACTAACTATATTATTAGTAACAACATCCCATCTCCAAGGTTCTCTTTTGTAATAAGTACCATATTCAGTATTAAAACGAAGAATAGGGGAGAATACTCCAAATTGAACACTTCTTATATAAAGCTCATTATCTTCAATTCCTCCAACGGAACCTCCTATATCATGACTCCAATAAGAAACTCCTATATTAGATGCTGTTATATTAAATAAAGGTAAAAACTTTAAAACATCAAAGCTTATGATATTATGACCAGAATATAAAACTGGGTATCTATGAGGCGCATAATTAGCATTTCTTCCGAGAATTAAACTACGACGTCCATCTCTTTCCATATCTTTCTTTAAATAATCATTCAAGACAAATAAAGAATTTCTGTTTTCTAATATATCATAGTCATTCCAAAATAAATCTATTCCCATTTTTTCAAGAGGGTGAATAAACATTTTTAAGAACAAATCCATAAATCTTGCATCAAAAGGATTAAAATCTATATAACCTTTTTTATTTACTTGAATATACTCCCTGGCATTAGCAAAATATTCTTCATGAGGGAATATTCCATCTTTAGGATTAATTTTAACTCCAACTTTAACATTCATTTGATGTAATATCTCTATTAATTTCCCTGGTTCACGAATTAATTTATTATTAAAAGTAAATCCAGAAGATGTAGAAAACTTCGTATTTTTAACACTCCAATCTTTATCAAATAAAAATACAGAAATTGGAATACTATTCATTCTAAATTTATTTAAAAGCGTTACCACATGCTCATCTTGATATGGCATATCCCGGCTCCACCAATTACCAAGAGCATATCTTGGAAGAAAAGCTGGATAACCAGTTAAAGTAAAATAGTCTTTTAAAACTTCATTAAAATCATTTCCATAAGCTAAAAGATATATATCTTTACTTTCAGCTTCTCTTTTATAAACATTAGAATTCTCGTCTAATAATAAGGAATCACTATCGTCAATTGTAACAAACATATCGGGACTAATTAAACCTTTATTTAAACCTGGAAGCTTTAAAGTATTATCAAGAGAAATCGTAGTTCCTCCATAATTTTTAACTTCTTTTTGAGTATAAAACCATTCCCGACGACTAAATAAAATATTAGCTGATAAGTTCTTTTCATTAAATTTAGCATTCTTAAAATACTTTAAACTTAAATATTTAGTATCTATATAAATAAATCCTTGGTCTTCTTTTAAAGTAAAAGTTGGTTTTTCAAATTTTCTTCTTATAACTAAACTAGAAGCAGCATCTACAAACTTTCCTAACTCACTGTATTCTAATCTAATTAAACGTTCTGTTAATACTTCTATTCTAAACTTTTGACCTAAAACTATACTTTTACTATCAACTACTAAATCTTGTTGATTTATCTTAAATTGAGGTCCCAAATCATACATATTTATTGTCCTCCTTCTTTATTCTTTTTATTTATTATTTAAAAAACGAATATAATACTCATCATAAGTCATTTCATTTTCTTGGATGTATTTAGCTATATCTAAACCAACATATCTATAATGCCATGACTCATATTTTATACCAGTTATTTCTTCGGTATCATTTGCATATCTAAAAATAAATCCATATTTATAAGCATTTTCTCTTAACCATTTACTTTCTTTAGTTCCAGCAAATGTATTACTACTTTCAGCCTTAACATCAACAGCTAAACCAGTTTGATGCTCTGAAAAACCTGGATGGGCAACATAATTTTCAGCATATTTCTTACCATAGGTATTCAAATATAAATTATAAGTATCTTCTTGACTTTTATAATCACGATAACCTGAACGAACTAAAAGTTTATAACCGGTTGCACTTTTGCAGTCATTTGACATCTTAATAAAATTCTTAAGCATTGTTTCATTACCTTTTTGTTTATCGTCAACTGCATATTCTTCGTCCACTTTAATTAAATTATCCGGTACAAAGTCTTTAGATAATTCATTATATTTATTTACAAGCATATCAAAGCTAAACTTTTCTACTTTATTAGGAGTATCATAGTAATCTCTATCAAGTCCTATATTAACATAGACAACTACTAATTCTTTATCTAAATTGTTTTTATCTAAATAATCTACATATCTATCATAATTACCTAAAATTGAAAAATCATATTTTAAAAAGCTTGAAACATCTTCTATATAATCTTTTTCTAAAAATTCTTGTAAACTCTCGTCAGTAGCACTTTTAATTATGTTTTTAACGTCTTCTTTCGTATATCCTTTACTTATTAAGGCATTAACTTGTTTAGTAAAGTCAGTTAATTTTCTATATTCTAATTCTTTATAAACATTAAAGTTTTCTTTTTTGAAATCTTTACTTTTAAAAACTTCATTTAAAGCCTCATTGTAATCCATAGCAAGAACATCATCTTTTAAACCATTTTTGAGTATATTATTAATACTTGGCTCACTGTAATGTAATTCTTTTAAAAGATGCTTGTTATATAATTTAATCGGATTAATTATTTCAATTAGTAAAACTAATAAAACAACTACTACTATTATAACTATTTTTTTATTTAACTTTCTTTTCATATTATCTCCTATTATAAGTATAACATATTTTTAAAATTAGTTAAGTTTTTTTTATTTATCTTTTTAAATAATTAAGATAATTTGTCATGATTAAAAAAAAGTGATACACTGATTTTGGTGGTTTTATGTTATTTTTTAATAATAAACGTTATTATACTTTAGATAGTTTTTATAAAGAGAAGTTTCATACTAAAATTGCTAAAGTTAGTTTAAATGGTAATTTTACTTGTCCTAATCGTGATGGAAGTAAGGGAGTAGGGGGCTGTATATATTGTTCTAATATGTTAAGTGGAGAGTATGCTGGAAATAGTAAAACTGATATAGTAACTCAATTTGAAACTATAAAAAAGGTTATGCTTAATAAATGGCCTAATGCTAAGTTTATTGGTTATTTTCAAGCTGGAACTAATACTTATGCACCAGTTAGTAAACTTAAAAGTTTATTTGAACCTATTTTAAAACTTGATAATGTTGTAGGTTTAAATATTGCAACTAGGCCTGATGCTATAAGTGATGAGTGTTTAGATTATTTAACTGACTTAAATAAAAGAACTTATTTAACTATTGAACTTGGTCTTCAAACAATTCATGATAAAACGTCTAAATTAATTAATAGATGTCATACTTTAGAGGAATTTGAAGTAATGGTAAAAAAACTTAGAGAGAGAAATATCAATGTTGTTGTTCATATTATAAATGGTCTTCCTTATGAGACTAAAGAAATGATGTTAGAAACTGTTAAGTATCTAAATAATCTTGATATTCAAGGTATTAAAATCCATATGTTGCATATTTTAAAAAATACTAAATTAGAGAAACTTTATGAAAAAGAAAAATTTCATGTTTTAACTAAAGAGGAATATATTGATATTGTAGTAAGTGAACTTGAGTTATTAAGACCTAATATTGTTATTCATAGAATTACAGGTGACCCTAAAGTAAGTGATTTAATAGAACCAACTTGGCTTATTAAAAAATTTGTTGTCTTAAACGATATAGATAAAGAACTTAAAAAGAGAAATACTTATCAAGGTAAAAAAGTTATAACAAAATAGTTTACAAATTGATTTTTATCTATTATAATTTTATTTATAGGAAGCAGTTTAGTTTTATGCTAAATGCCTGCCTTATAAGTTTTGACAAGCATTGTTAATCTTAGTTAACAGTGCCTTTTATTTTTGCTGCTAATATCATAACGATAATAACTAGTAATATTATTGTAATATTTTGAATAAAAATTAATAAATCTTTCTTCGCCATATCTATTACCTCCTTGTCTTTCAACCAAGTTCCCCTGATTAAAATAGAAGGCAGGCACCTAGCTCTAAATTGCTTCCGTAGTTATTACCATAGCATACTTTATTTATTAATGCAACACTTTAAAATTTCCTTAAAAATAAAGAAAATTTTAAGTTTTTCAAAGAAAATTAACTGAATATTTAAAATTGAATTTAAAAAAGCACATCAAAACTAAAAATTCAGTTATTTTTTTTTACAATTTTTCATTTTCAGAAAATTTTTAAGAGAAAAATTTCTGAAAAAAAAGTTTAAAAAATTATATATTTTATCAAAAAACATAAGTTATTTTCATTCTAACTTATGTTTTTATTCTATTTTCTTTTTATTTTATTCTTATTTATTCTCTT
>CANQEQ010000056.1 GCA_947595345.1 uncultured Bacilli bacterium
CTATCACTTGAATTATTTTCACTATCAGTATAACTAAAACTTATGTTATCATTTGTTTTAGTTATATCTACTTTCATAGTATCAGCACTTGCAAGTGATATTCCTGCTACACTTGGGTTTAAGTAATTACTTATTTCTACATTGAAATAAGTCTTTCCATTTTCATAATATGAATTTTGATAATCAACTACAAGTGGTATATTCATTTTATTTAAGTTTCCATCTACTTTAACTTTATAACTTGCATAACTATTATTCCATACATCAGTTGTATAATCTACATTTTGATTTCCTATTGTTACACTCTCGTCTATCCATAATCTTAAGGAATAATCTTTGGTATATGTATCTGTATTAGCATTGATTTTCTCTACCCATATTCTTGTATCATTTAAGGTCTTATACCTATTAGCATTTACAAGTACATCTTCTCCACTTGTTAGATATACATCTATATCCTCGTCTTTTAGTCTTGTCTTTCCGGCTTGTTCTTCTCCATATACTATACTTATTCCATAATATATATCTTTTCTACTTTGATTTTTACCACTTATTGTAAAGTTAAATACATTGTCTTTTAATTTTAAGGCATCGTCTTTTGTCATAGGAACGGCATTTTCTAGATTTATTTGATTATTCTCCGTATAGTTCATATAGATATCACCAGTTACCAAGACTGTATTTTGGTCTCCGGTTATAACATAGTTATAAAACGCATAGCTTAGTCCAAAAACTAAAAATAAACCACCGACTATTGTTAATACTAACCCAATATTTCTTTTGTTTTTCATATTAGCCTCCATTATTTACAAAATCATAATAGCATATATAAAATTTCTTTTTTTGAAATTACGCGTATCGCAGAAAAATAAGAAAAACATCAGATTTTATGTAATACTTAAAATGATGTTATATGATTGGTAAATTTATAAAAACTATGAGGAAAATAGCAAATAAAACCCAAACTGAGTTAGCCAATGAATGTAATATTTCTAATACAACTTTAAGTGGTTATGAAACAGGTTATCGTGAGCCTAGTTTTAAAACTCTTAATTTAATCGCTGAAAAATGTGGTTTTGAAATTAGATTTGTTGATAAAGGTAATGAAGAACTTACTATAAAAAATATTGACCGGAAAGAATTATAAAAAACTAAGAATTTTGTTTTTACAATTTCTTAGTTTTTAATTTGTGTACCACTCTTTGTAATTTGCGTACCACTTTCTGTTATTTGCGTACCACTAAAAAAGATATACCTTTTTAGATATACCTAATTATTTTTTATTAACAAATTTGGTGAATTTATTATATTCACTATTTTCTAAGTTAGTTTCACTTAACTTTTCAAATAAACTCTTTTGGTCACGACTTAATTTATCTGGTAAGATAACTTCAAATATTATATACATATCTCCTGTTCTACCTGTATTAGCATTTTTAATACCTTTTCCTTTAATACGTTGTTTATCATTAGTATTAGTACCTGGTTTAATATTTAAAGTTACAACTGAATCAATAGTTCTAATATCTTTTTTACAACCTAAAACAGCATCAGTTATAGTAATTGGAACATTTAAGTAAATGTCGTCACCATCACGTTTAAAGAATTCATGTCCTTTAACATTAAATTCTAGATACAAATCACCAGCTGGTCCTCCATTAGTTCCTGCTTCACCTTTTCCACTTACCCGAAGACGCATACCTGTATCAATTCCACTTGGAATACGAACTGTAATTGTTCTATTTTTCTTAATACTACCTCGTCCATTACAAGTTGTACAACGTCTTTTAAATGTTTTACCTGTTCCATTACAATTAGTACAAGTTGTCTTAGATAAAAATGAGCCTAAAATTGTTCTTTGTTCAGTTGTAATAGTTCCACTTCCATGACAAACATCACAAGTAGACTCATCATGTCCACCTAAACCATTACAATCAGGACAAGAAATACTAGTATCAATTTTTATATCCTTTTCTGTTCCAAAGACAGCTTCTTCAAAGGTTAAATTCATATTATATAAAACGTCATCACCACGAGTTTTAGAATTTCTCCTTCTACCACCTGAAGAAAAGCCAAAGCCACCTCCAAACATATTACCTAAAATATCGTCTAAATCAACATCAAATCCTGAAAAATCAAAACCTCCAAAACCACTTCCTCCGGCACCACCATTTTCAAAGGCAGCATGGCCAAATTGGTCATATTGTTTTCTTTTACTTTGGTCAGATAAAACAGCATAAGCTTCTTGAACTTCTTTAAATTTTTGTTCAGCATCGGGTTCTTTATTTATATCAGGGTGATATTTTTTAGCTAATTTTCTAAAGGCACTTTTAATCTCATCATCAGTTGCATTTTTACTAACACCTAGTACCTCATAATAATCTCTTTTATTCATAATTAAAACCTACTTCCTATAAATTTTCTCTAAACTCTTTAATAGTCTCCTTGAAAAATTCCATAGCATCTTCTATAAACTTAGGATTAGATACATCAACATCACATACTAATAATTCTTCTTGAGGATACATTGAACCTCCAGTTTTCAAGAAATCTAAATATTTATTAACAGCTTCTTCTCCTTTAGTT
This sequence comes from uncultured Bacilli bacterium, assembly GCA_947595345.1. GTDB lineage: Bacteria > Bacillota_I > Bacilli_A > RF39 > UBA660 > RUG591. The sequence goes on from CANQEQ010000056.1 coordinate 2,587, forward strand.
TCTATATCATGAACAATTTTACAAGCTGCTGATAAACCAATAGCATATTTATATACATAGAAATAATAATAGAAATGAGGAATTCGCATCCATTCATACTTAATTAAATCGTCAATTATAACATTAGGACCAAAATAATCAGCTACTAACTTATAATATTCTTGATTTAAGTATTCACTTGTTAAAACTATACCTTTTTCATGAGCTTCATACATATTTTTCTCAAATTCAGCAAACATTGTTTGTCTAAAAATCGTTGACTTAAATAATTCTAATAATTTATTAAGTAAAAATAACTTTTCTTTTTTATTATTAGTTTTCTTTAATAAATGTTTAACTAATAAAAGTTCATTTACAGTTGATGCTACTTCAGCTACAAAAATCTGATAACTAGAAGTTGCAAAAGGATTATTTTCACAAGAATACAAAGTATGCATAGAATGTCCAAGTTCATGAGCTAAAGTTGTAACATCATTATATTTACCTTCAAAATTTAAAAGAATATATGGGTTAGTATCATAGAAACCACTTGAATAAGCTCCCCCTCTTTTTCCTTTATTATTATATATATCTATAAAACGCTCATCAAAGGCTCTATTTAATTTTTTATTATAATCACTTCCTAAAACACTTAAACCATCAAGAACTAACTCTTTAGCTTCAGAGAATGTATATTTTTTAGAAACATCTTTTACCATACTAGCATATACATCATATAAATGCATATCTTGAAGTTCTAATACTTCTTTTTTTAAATCATAATAATCATATAAAACATTTAAGTTTTTTCTTACTGTTTTAATTAAGTTATCATATACTAAAACATCTATATTATCTGAAAATAAACTAGCTTCAATACTAGAATTATAATTTTTTATTTTAGCAATCTTAGAATTAGTTTCAACATTATATCTAAAAGTATCACTGATTGTATGTGAAAAATTACTATAAGTTTTAAATAATCTTTCAAAAGCTTGACGTCTTACTTCCCGATTATCAGATTCTATAAAAGTTGTATAATTACTCTCCGTAAGTTCTACTTCCATACCATCTACTAAAATATTTCCAAAGGTAATATCAGCATCAGTTAAAGATTCATAAATTGTAGAACTTGAACTTAAAGACTGACTAAGTAAAGTTATAATTCTTTCTTCATTTTCATTTAAAATATGACTTTTGTATCTATAAGTATTTTCAAGTTCATGCTCATATTCTTTTAATTTAGGCTCTTCCTTATAAAACTTTTCTATTTTAGAGTAATCACCTTTTAAAAGTTCAGGTGTAACAAAGTTAGTTTTTTCATTTACTAAAATAGATAAATTATCAACCATTACAGTTAATTCTTTAGTCTTATCATTAGTTGTATCAACATCAAAACTTAAATTAGCATAATAAAATAATTTATATAACTTTCTAGTTATTTGACTACTTTTTTGTAAAAATTCTAATAAAGTTTTACTGCGATTAAGAAGTTTTCCTTTATAATTATCTAAATCTTTAATTTCTTCTTTTAAAGTATTATAGTCTTTATTAAAATCTTCTAAAGTCTTATAAATTGGAGTTAAATCCCAAGTATCTTTTAAATCTATTTCACTTCGTTTCTTTTGTTCCACTATTTTCTCCTTTTAACTATCAGAAAGTCCTAGGGTTCTAGGACTTCTAATATTATTATTTACTATTATTTCTCTTCGTATTCAGCATCGCTTACATTATCGTCATTTTTCTTATCATCAGTATTACTATCAGCTTCTTTATCAATACCATCTTCAGGATTTACTCCTTCATACATTTTAGCACCCATAGCCATTAGTTTTTCTTGTAAAGCATCTTTTTTAGACTTAATTAAATCTAAATCATTCTTTTCTAAAGCATCTTTAATATCTTTAACTAAACCTTCAGCTTCTTCCTTTTCTTCTTTAGTAATCTTATCTCCTAAATCTTTAATCATTTTTTCAGTTTGGAAAACAAGTTGTTCAGCTTCATTTTTAAGGTCAGCCTCGTCTTTACGTTTTTTATCTTCTTCTTTATTAGCTTCAGCTTCTTTCATCATACGGTCAATTTCCTCGTCTGATAAATTAGTATTTGAAGTAATAGTAATTGATTGTTCTTTATTAGTTCCTAAATCTTTAGCTGTTACATGAACAATACCATTAGCATCAATATCAAATTTAACTTCAATTTGAGGTACTCCACGAGGAGCTGCTGGAATTCCAGTTAATTGGAAATTACCAAGGGTTTTATTATCACTGGCCATACTTCTTTCACCTTGTAATACGTGAATATCTACGGCAGGTTGATTGTCAGCTGCAGTTGAAAATACTTGTTGTTTACTAGTTGGAATAGTTGTATTTCTTGGAATTAAGACAGTCATTACTCCACCAAGAGTTTCAATACCAAGTGATAAAGGTGTAACATCTAATAAAACAATATCATTTACTTCACCAGTTAAAACTCCACCTTGAATTGCAGCACCCATAGCAACTACTTCGTCAGGGTTAACTTCAAGACTTGGTTCTTTTCCAAGTTCTTTTTTAATTAAGTCATATACCATTGGAATTCTAGTTGAACCTCCAACAAATATAACTTTATCTATATCATTTTTAGTTAATTTAGCATCTTTTAAAGCATTACGAACTGGTGTTAAAGTAGATTCAATTAAATCTCTAATTAAATCTTCAAACTTAGCACGAGTTAAAGTCATGTCTAAATGAAGTGGACCAGATTCATTTTGAGAAATAAATGGAGCTGAAATTTGAGTTGTTGTCATACTACTTAAATCTTTCTTAGCTTTTTCACTTATTTCTTTTAATCTTTGCATAGCCATTTTATCTTTAGATAAATCAACACCCGTATCTTTTTTAAAGGTATCAATTAAATAATCCATAATACGATTATCAAAATCGTCTCCACCTAAACGGTTATTTCCAGCTGTTGACTTAACTTCAAATACACCATCACCAAGTTCTAGAATAGAAACATCAAATGTTCCTCCACCAAGGTCATATACTAAAACAGTTTGACTCTTATCTTGTTTATCAAGACCATAAGCAAGAGCAGCAGCTGTTGGTTCATTGATAATTCTTTCAACTTCAAGACCAGCAATTTTACCAGCATTTTTAGTTGCTTGACGTTCAGCATCATTAAAGTAAGCTGGAACAGTAATAACAGCTTTTGAAACAGTTTCTCCTAAATATTTTTCAGCATAATCTTTAATATAAGAAAGTATCATGGCACTTATTTCCTCTGGTGTATATTTCTTTCCTTCAAGTTCTACTTTCTCACTTGTTCCCATTAAACGTTTAATACTACTTTTAGTATTTGGATTAGTAATTGCTTGACGTTTTGCAGCATCACCTACAATTCTTTCTCCATTTTTAAATGCTACTACAGATGGAGTTGTACGATTTCCTTCGGGATTTGGAATAACAGTTGCACTTCCTCCCTCTAAAACAGCAACACAACTATTAGTTGTACCTAAATCAATTCCTATAATTTTACTCATAATTTATCATTCCTTTCTTTTTATCTTATTTTACTTTCTTCATAAGGCTCTGCAAGTTTTAAATCACGAATATTCTTCGTTATACTTTTTAGAACCTCTTTTCTTTTCTCTTGAGGTAATCTATCATAGGCCTTAAAATAATTATTTAAGTCATTTTCGTCTTGACTTATAACATATCTTTGAAATAAATCAACACATAAATCATACATTGCATTTTCAACAATGCTTCTTTTTTCTCTTATATCATTCATTATTCACTTACCTTTACTAATGCAGGACGTATCATTTTATCCTTTAGCATATATCCTTTCTGTAATATTTCAACTACAACTCCAGGCTCTACTCCTTCAACTTTTGCTGTCATTAAAGCTTGAGCTGTATTAGGATTAAATTCTTTATTTAAACAATCTATTTCCTTTACTTCAAACTTCTTTAAAAGTTCTACTAAATGGGAATAAATCATTTTAAATCCATCTAAGAATTTTGATAACTCATCATTTAAGTTATTATCGTCTAATTTAATAGCTCTTTCAAAATTATCAACAATTGGCAAGATTTCAAGAACTATATCAGTATTTGAATACTTAAGCATATTAGAAGTTTCTAATTCTTTTCTTTTTTTATAATTAGCAAATTCTGCTTGACTATATAAAACTTTATTAAGTAATTCTTCGTTTTTCTTTTTTAATTCTTCTATTTCTTTTTCTAAATTCTTCTCTTTTTTTAAGATTTTCTTGTCTTTTTTGTCTTTACAATCTTTTTGGCATTCATGCTCTTTACAAGAACATTCCTTAGTTTCTTCTTTTTCTTTAACTTTTTCTTTTTTCTTTAATTCTTCTTCCATTTAATCACCCTTCTATTTGTTTTTTAATATAATCAAGTAAATTTACAACCTTATCATAATCCATTCTCTTAGGACCAATTATAGCTATTGTTCCTTCGTCTTTACTTGTTTTATAATTTGTTTTAATAACGGTAACATCAGGAGACATTTTATTTTCATGTCCTATATAAATATTGATGTCATTATTAGTTTCTTCTATGTTCTCAAGTAAATTCCTATCTTCTAGTTTAGAAAATAGAGATTTTATTTTATCAACATTTCCAAACTCTTGATGCTTTAAAATATTATTTTTTCCAACTACGCTTACATTCTTACTAGAAATATCGGTAAATACATCATAAAAAGCATTATATAAAAGCTCATGTTGTTTTACATATTTAGCAATAACTGGTTTAATTTCAAACTCTAATTTAGCACTAATTTCATCAATTGGAGTTCCCACAATTAATTCATTAATTAATTTAACAGTCTTAGAAACTTCTTCTAAACTAACTCCCTTAAGCTCAATATTCTTATGTTCAACATAACCTTGGTCTGTTACAACTATAACAACAAGAATTTCTGAATTAACCGGTACAACACTTATTTCTTTTAACTTATTATCATGGCTTTTAGCATCTAAAACTACACTTGTATAAGAAGTTATATCAGCAATAATCTCTAAACTTTTAGTTAAGACATCACTAAGCTCTAATTGACTATTATTAAATACAGTTTGCAATTTATAAACATCTTCGCCACTTAACTTTTTTAATTCCATTAAATTATCTACGTAATAACGATAACCTTTTTCACTTGGCACTCTACCTGATGAGGTATGAGTTTTTTCAAGTAAGCCCATCTCCTCAAGCAACATCATTTCATTTCTAACAGTTGCACTTGAGCAATTAAGTTCTTTACAAATAAGTTTTGAACCAACTGGTTTAGCAAGTTTTATATATTCCATAACAATTAGTTTCAATATACTTTCTTGTCTTTGAGTTAACATATAAACCTCCTAGCACTCTAAATTCCTGATTGCTAAATACATTATAATATTATGCTTAGCACTTGTCAATATATGAGTGCTAATTTTTACATTTTTTTTCTTTTTTATTTTACTTTTAATAGAAATTTTACTTTTTTAACATAGTTTTATTTTCTATATCATATAATCTTCTTTTAATATATCTAAGATTTTTAATAATTATCCGACACACTTTTGATTGTACGAACCCATACATTTTAGCTATATCTCGTTGTTTTAAAGGATTGTCTTTATCAAAATATAAAAGCATTATCTCACGTTCTTTTTTATTTGGAATTTCTAAAATTATTTTATAAATTAATTCTAAGACTTCTTTATTTAAAATTTCCTCTTCTAATGTTTCACTTAAATCTTTTATATTTTCTTCAAAAGTAACTTCGTTTTTACTATCTTGATAAACTAATTCATTTAAACTTAAATTAGTTTGATGTTTTATTTCTTTTTTCAAATACTTAATTATTTCTCTTTCTATACTTATTCCTATATATAAAGAAAAATTAGTATCTCTTAAATAATCATATTTTTTAATAGCCCTCATAAGTCCAATTATACCAACAGAAAACAAATCTTCTCTATCATATCTAGAATTAAAAAATTTTATTTTTATTATATGTTTTATTAGTAAAAGATTATGAACAATTAATTCTTCAAAGGCTTCTTTACTATCTTCTTCTTTATATAATTTAAGAAGATATTTTATTTCAGCATCACTTAAAGTTTTAGGTAACTCGTCATAATAACCATATAACATAGTCTCAACTCCAATATTTCTAATTTTCTATGATACCATATTTAATTTTTTTTGTAAATTATTGACTGAAGTTTTATTTTTTTAAATATTTTCTAGTTTTTAAGTTAATTCTATGTTATATTTTAGATATGGAGGTATTTATGGATAAATTTTTAGAAACTGTTTCTTATATTAAAGAAAAAGTTAAAGATATTCCAAGAATTGCTATTATTTTAGGTTCTGGTCTTGGTAGTTTAGCTGAGGAAATTGAAAATAAAATTGTTATTCCTTATAAAGATATTCCTAATTTTCCTATTTCAACTGTGGCTGGACATAAAGGAGAACTTATATTTGGAACTTTAAATGATGTTCCTTTAATTGCTATGAATGGAAGATTTCATTATTATGAAGGATATGATTTAAAAGAAACTACTTATCCTATTCGTATATTTAAACTATTAGGTGTTGAAACTCTTATTTTAACTAATGCTGCTGGAGGAATTAATTTAGATTTTGAAAAAGGCGATTTAATGATTATAGAAGACCAATTGAGTTTCTTTGCTGAAAGTGTTTTAAGAGGTCCTAATTTAGACGAATTTGGAGAACGTTTTATTGATATGAGTAATGTTTATACTAAAGAATATATTGAAATTTTAAAACCTATTATGAAACGTATTACTGGTAAATCTTTAACTGGTGTTTATGCTTATATGAAAGGTCCTACTTATGAAACTCCGGCTGAAATAAGAGCTTTAAGAGTTATGGGCGCTGATGCTGTTGGTATGAGTACTGTACCTGAAGCAGTAGTTGCAAGACATTCTGGAATTAAATGTATAGGTAT
>CANQEQ010000057.1 GCA_947595345.1 uncultured Bacilli bacterium
TCACCATGCTTCCATCTCCAGCCTATCAACGTTGATAGGCTGGAGATGGAAGCATGGTGACATGTTGAGTTGACCAGTACTAATAAATCGAGGATTTAATCATAATTATTTAATTTGATGAACACATTATCTAAGTTTTGAAAGAACTATTCAAAATATATTTTCTTAGTGATTATAACGAAGGGGGTACACCTGTTCCCATCCCGAACACAGAAGTTAAGCCCTTTGGTGCCGACGATAGTAGTTAATGCTAAAATAGGAAATCGCTAAGATTTTTTTTTGCTTTAAAAAGACTAAATCGTTTAAAATTTAGTCCTTTTTTTGTGTTATTTTATTATTAGGGAAACCGCTTAGGGACCCAATATTTATATTTTTGTATTTTCTGTACGAAATTCTTAAGTCATTTGTTAATAAAATTTTTCTTTCTTTATACAGGTGTCCATATTCATTATTTGTTCTTTTCTATTCTATAAAAATAATGTAGCATAATTTTTTTGGAAGTTTCACCACAGAATAAAAACCCATTATCAATTAAGACAATAGGTTTTATTTTTACCATCTATCACAGGTTAAATTAAATTTATTACATATTTTTTCTGTTAATAATCCGTTCCAGTAATCATCATATCCACATCCATCTTTACGGTCATATGTTGCTTTACTAAAGATATTATTTAATTTATTATTAAATAAACTGTTTATTTTATTTTTTAAAGCAGTTTTTAAACCACCATAATCTTCTTTAAAATCAAGAATATAATAATCATATCCTATTCTATTTTCGCTACCTCTATAATCAAAAGCATTAATCCCCATTATATTTTGAGACTTTAGTTTTGCTAATTCACTTTGAGCTTGTTCAAAGTCTTCAGTAGAGTTAAACACATATTTGGAACAGGCTGTACCTATTTGATAATAAGTTACTAAAAGATTATCGTTTAAATTAATTTTATCTATAGTTGATGACATATTAGACATCTTTACTTTTATTGTTTCAGGCGATATTTTATATGTAAATTCTGGTAATGTGTTTTCAAGTTGAATTTTAACATTATGAGTTCCTGCTTTTAATGAAGATAAATCAACATACATACGGAATATAGATAATTCTTGGGGAGAATATTTATCAAATAATGATTTTTCTCCGGTAATAGTTACAGTAATTAATATATTATCAACTAAAGTTGCTGATATTTTGCTTGGAGATTTTCTTAACTCTACTGATGAGGCATTCCTTGGTGCTTCAAGACTTTTTAATTCTTTAGGCTTTTCAGTATTGTTATTATTACTATTTGGTTTAGAGCTATTATTTTGATTAGTTTGAGTGTTAGTGTTTTCTTTTTCCCATTTAGCTTTTAATGCTATATCTTGGGTTATTTCTGTATTAAAATCAAAAGTTTTTCCATCTAATTGCCATTCAACAAATTTATAGCCATCTTTAGTTGGGTTAGCAGGTTTAGAAATTTTATTTCCTTTGTCTATAATTTGATTTTCAACTTTGCTTCCTCCATCACTATCAAAAGTGACTAAATATATTTTGTTCTCTGTGTCTTCGTCTTTTAAAATATTTTCTTTATTAATATGCTCTTCAAAATTAACATATATAGAATAATTTACCTCATATTTAGAATTGTCTTTTAAATAGTTTAAAATATTTTCATTAGTTATATTATCACTATCTGTTGTTATTTCTAAACTTTCAAAACCTACATTATTATCTCTAGCTGTTTCACATAGCATAAGTAAAACTTGATATAAGTCTTTATCTTCAAAATCTAAATCTTTATAGAAAATTTTAGCATCATCATTTATTAATTCATATCCACTTACTTTATAAGACTGCTCTCCACAAATTTCCTCTTCATCATCATTTTTACATAAGTAGTATTCTTCTTTAAAAATTAGTTTAACAAGTGGATTAATTTTAACAAACATATTATGTGTTTCTTCTTTATGAATAGGTGTATCTTCTTTTTTATTCACATTTAAAACAATGCAAATAATTCCAATTGCTAATAATATTATTACGCCACTAATAATAGCAATTGTTTTTTTATTTTTTAACATATCTTTCATAGTTCAACACCTCTATATATTATATAAAAAATAAAAAAGAACACGATACTACTTGTGTTCCGACTACTAATTGTTAGTTATACTACATTACTGCAACCGACAATTACAACAATGTCGGACTTAAGTACTCTTACCGACAATAAAATTATAGTATAATTTTTAAAAAATTGTCAACACTTTTTGTAAGAAGATGCCTTACAAAAAATTTGTTAGGTAATTCTCTACAATAAATATAGAGGTGTTGAAATGAGATTAAATAAGCCACTTAAAGAATTAAAATTTGGTGTCGAATGATAGTAGTTAGTGCTAAAATAGGAAATCATTAAGATTTTTCTGTTTATAAAAGATTAAAATTTAAAACAAAATATTAAGATTTAAACTCCTAAATACAATATAATGTAATTTTTTGTCAAACGTATAAAAATATGTTGTCTATCATATTTTTTTTTTGTATAATTGTTTTGGTGATAGAAATGGATTATAAAATAACAACTTATAATGAAAGAGATACTGCACTTGTGGCAGAAAATATAGAGTCTGAGAAATTTCCTAATATGGTTATTTGCTTAATGGGTGACCTTGGAAGTGGCAAAACTGTTTTTGTCAAAGCCTTTGCTAAAGCTTTAGGAATTGAAGAAGATATAACTTCTCCAACTTTTAATATTATAAAAGAATATCCAAATGGCGAATTACCACTTTATCATATGGACGTTTATCGTTTAGAAGACCATGAAGAAGATATAGGAATTGAAGATTACTATACTAAAAAAGGTGTTACCATCATTGAATGGGCTGATATGATTAAAGATAAACTACCAGAAGAAAGATTAGATATAAAATTTAAAATAATTGATGAAAATACTAGAGTTTTAGTTTTAACACCTTATGGCAAAGAATACGAAGACATCTGTGGAGTTATTTCATGAAAATACTTTATATAGATACATCTTCAAGTTATCTATATGTTGGGGTAGTTTCTAATGATACCTTATTAGGAGAGGTAAAAAAAGATTTTGGTCATGAATTATCTAAATATACAGTATCTGAAATTGATAAATTATTTAAAAAATTAAATTTACAAAAGGATATGATAGATAAAATAATAGTAGTAGCAGGACCTGGTTCATATACAGGAATTAGAATTGGTATGACTTTTGCTAAAATTTATGCTTATACTAAGAATATTCCTATTACAATGATTACGAGTTTAGAGGCTATGGCAACAAGTGTTTCTACAAAAAAACTAATTGTCCCTATTTTAGATGCTAGACGAGGTTATGTATATGCCGGTGTTTATGCTAACGATACTAATATTTTAAAAGAGCAATATATAAAATTAAGTGATTTAAAAGAATACCTAGATAACTTAAAACAAGATTATTTTTTTGTTACTAATGATACTATCTTTAATTTTTCAAATATGGTAAAATATGAACCAGATATTTTAAAAATTGTTTTAAAATATAAAAACAAAGAAAATATTAATCCCCATTTAATTGAACCTACTTATTTGAAATTAACCGAAGCTGAAGAAAATTTAAAGGAAAATAAAAATGATAATTGATTTAGATATTAAAAATTCTCATTATATAGAAGAATTAGAAGAGAAGTTTCCCAATATTTTTTCTAAGTTTGGAATAAAGAATGATTTTTCTAATAATCCTTATACAAAATATTTAGTATATTTAATTGATAATCATGTGGTTGGATTTCTTAATTACTATTTGATTTATGATAGAATAGAGATAGTAGAATTTAATGTTTTAGATTTTTTTCAAAATAAGCATATTGGTTCTAAATTATTAGAAGAACTTATTAAATTAGCAGTTTCTAAAAAACTAAAAAATATAACTTTAGAAGTACGAGTTGATAATTTAAAAGCTATTTATATTTATAAAAAATATGGATTTAAAGAGGTAAGTATTAGAAAAAAATACTATAATGATGTTGATGGTATTTTAATGGAAAAAGAGTTGATGTAAATGAAAGATGTTTATATACTTGGAATTGAATCTAGTTGTGATGAGACTAGTTTTTCAATTGTCAAGAATGGAGTAGAGGAAATTAGTACAGTTATTTCTACTCAAATAGATATTCATAAAAAATATGGAGGAGTAGTACCTGAAATAGCTAGTCGGGCTCATATTAAAAATATAACCTTTGTTTTAGAAGAATGCTTAGAGAAGGCTAAACTTAAAATAGAAGATATAGATGCAATTGCTGTTACTTATGGACCAGGCTTAATTGGTAGTTTATTAGTTGGAGTTGAATGTGCTAAAACACTAGCTTTTTTATATGATAAACCTCTGATTCCTGTACATCATATATCAGGACATATCTATGCCAATAATTTAGTAAAACGTTTAGAATTTCCTTTAATTGCTTTGGTTATAAGTGGAGGCCATACTGAATTAATTTATATGGAACGAGATTACTCATTCAAGAAATTAGGTGGAACTTTAGATGATGCTGTTGGAGAGTGTTATGATAAAGTAGCTAAGGTTTTAGGGCTTGAGTATCCTGGAGGACCTAAAGTAGATAAATTAGCTAGTCTTGGAAAAATAACCTATAATTTACCTATTCCTTTAAATGATGACTCTTATAATTTCAGTTTTAGTGGTCTAAAAAGTGCTGTTATTAATTTAGTACATACCGAAAAAGTTCGGGGAAATGAAATTAGAAAAGAAGATTTATGTGCAACGTTTCAAGATGTTGTAATAAAGTCTTTAACTAAAAAAACTATGAAAGCCATAGAAGAATACAAGGTTAAAAATTTAATTTTAGCTGGAGGAGTAGCTGCTAATTCAGGAATTAGGAATAAATTTCAAGAGTTAGCCTCAAGTATGAATATTAATTATACGTTTCCAAGTATTAAATATGCAACTGATAATGCTGCTATGATAGCTTCAAGTGGTTATTATGCTTATAAAGAAGGAAGAAGAGCCGATTTAACTTTAAATGCTCTTTCAAGTACTGAATTAAAATAAAACAATTTTCTAAATAGAATATTGTTTTTCTTTTCTAAAAAATATTTACTTGATTTTATACCTAATAAATGATAATATAAAGGGGAATTTGAGGGATTGATATGAATTGTTTAATAACTGGAGGAAGTAGTGAGATTGGGGCTGATTTGGCCTTTAAATTAGCTAATTTAGGGTATGATTTATGTTTAACTTATAATACAAATAAAGTTTCTTGTTTAAAACTAAAAGAAGAGTTAGAAAAAAAGTATTCTATTAAGTGTTTAGCTTTAAAATGTAATTTAAAAAATGAAAATGAAATAAAAAATGTAATAACTACAATAAAAAAAGAATATAAGACTTTAGATATTCTTGTAAATAATGCAGCTACTTATAATGACAATGAGTTTAAAGATAAAAGTAAGACTGAGTTTATGAATGTTTTAGAAGTAAATGTTGTAGGAACTTTCTTAATTACCAAATATGCTAGTAGTATTTTAAATAAAAATTCTTTAGTTATTAATATAGCTTCAACTGATGGAATAGATACCTATAATAAATATAATTTAGATTATGCTGTTAGTAAAGCTGGAATTATTCATATGACTAAATGTTTAAGTTTAGTACTTGATGCTAAAATTGTTGCGATTGCTCCTAATTGGGTTGCAACAAATAGTACTCTAAGCTTACCAAAAGATTTTTTAGATGCTGAATTAAAAAGAATTAACCAAGAAAAGTTAATACCTGTTTCTAAGGTTACCAATAAGATTTTAGCTCTTATTCAAAAAAGAAATATAAAGAGTGGGGATGTGATTACAATTTATGAATAAACTTAATAATGAATTAATAGAAAAAGTAGATAAAAAAATAGAAGTAGAGATTAATAAAGTTTCTAAATTAGAAGAATATTATAGTATGAAAGTCCTTGAAGCATTTAATAAATATAAAGTAAGTGCAAGTGATTTCTATGGGACAACAGGCTATGGATATAATGATTTTGGTCGGGATAAAATTGATAAAATATTTGCTTATGTTTTAGGCAGTGAAAAAGCTTTAGTTCGTTCTCAATTTATTTCAGGAACTCATGCTTTAACAGTAACTTTATTTGGACTTTTAAGACCTAATGATACTCTTTTATCTATAACGGGAAAGCCATATGATACCCTTGATGAGGTAATTGGGATAGTAGATAACAAAAGTTCTTTAAAAAGTTTTTCTATAAATTATAAGCAGATAGATTTAGTAAATGACGATTTTGATTATCCGAAAATTAAAGAATTTTTAGAGACTACACCATGTAAGGTAATTGAAATTCAAAGAAGTAAGGGGTATTCAACTAGAAAAAGTATAGATATTAATTCTTTAAAGAAAGTAATTAAATTTATAAAAGATATTAATAAAGATGTAATTATCATGATAGATAATTGTTATTCTGAAATGACTGAGTATGAAACTCCAACTATGGTAGGGGCTGATATTATGGTAGGTTCTTTAATTAAAAATTTAGGTGGAGGTTTAGCACCAAATGGGGCTTATGTTGCTGGTTCAAGTGAGTTAGTGGAATTAGTAGCTGAACGTTTAACTGTTCCTGGTCAAGGAAGTGAAGTAGGGCCTAGTTTAGGTATTAATAAAATGATATTAGAAGGTTTATATATGGCTCCAAGTGTTGTAGCTAGTAGTTTAAAAGCAAGTATATTTGCTAGTTGTCTTTTAGAAGAATTAGGATATAAAGTAAGTCCTAGATATAATGAAATACGACCTGATATAGTTTTAAATATTGAATTTAATAATCAAGATAAATTAATTAAATTTGTAGAAGGTATTCAAGAGAAAAGTGCAATTGATAGCTATATAAGACCAATTCCTACTGATATGCCAGGATATAATGATAAAATAATTATGGCTAGTGGTAGCTTTATAGATGGAAGTAGTATAGAAATTTCTTGTGATGGTCCAATTCGTCCTCCTTATGTTGCTTATTTACAAGGTTCTTTAACTTATCAATATGGACGTTTAGCTATTATTAATGCTGTAAAAAGGATTTTAAATGAAGAATAATAAGTTAAAAATAGTCTATGAAGATAAATATTTATTAGTTGTTTTTAAAAGTGCTAATTTATTAACAATTAGTAATCAAAAGGAAAGTGAAAATACTTTATTTCATCAAGTGTATTTATATATAAAAAGAAAGAATAAAAATAATAAAATTTTTATAGTTCATAGATTAGATTACGAAACTTCCGGTTTAGTTATGTTTGCTAAATCAATGAAAGTAAAGGAAATTATGCAAAGTAATTGGGATAAAGTAATTCGTAAGTACATGGCTATTGTTAAGGGAGTACCACCTTTAAAAGGTACTATTAAATCTTACTTAAAAGAAACTAAAACTAATTTAGTATATGAAACTAATGATAAGAAAAATGGAAAATTAGCTATAACTGATTATAAAGTCATATTAACTAAGAATGATTATTCTTTATTAGAAATTAATATAAAAACTGGTCGGAAAAACCAAATTAGAGTTCATATGCAAAGTCTTGGTACTCCTATTTTAGGAGATAAAAAATATGGTCTTAAAGATAAATTTAAAAGAATGTATTTACATGCCTATTATTTAGAATTTAATCATCCTATAACTAAAGAAAAAATAAAATTAGAACTTGATGTTCCAAATGAATTTTTAAAAATTTTAAAATAATTTTATCCACTAAAGAAAGTGGATAATTTTTATTTTTAAAAGTTAAAAAAATGTTTAACAAATTACTATCCTATGTTATAATCAAAGAAATGACAATTAAGGAGATTAAATGAAGGAAGATAAGATAAAGAAAATTTTAATGATAATTGGTGGTTTAGCTATTTTAATTTTAATAGCTAATGTATTTATATATTTACTTCCAGTTTTTTTATTTTTAGGTGTTATGTATTATTTATATTGTTTTTATTTTAAAGGAAAAAAAGGAAAAAGAGAATATACAAAAAAAGGGAAAAACTCTAAAAATAAAAATATACAAGAAGCTGAAGTAATTAAGGAAGAATTTGATAATAAAGATAATGGGTGATAAAATGGAGCGTTTTAAAGTTACTAGAACTGTTGGAATTTTAGGAATATTTGCAAATTGTTTTTTGTTTTTAATGAAGATTATTGTAGGTTTATTTTGTAAAAGTCAATCAATGATTGCTGATGGATTTAATAGTATTACAGATGTATTTGCTTCTTTAATGACTTCAATTGGTAATAAAATTGCCAGTGCTGATAGTGATTTAGACCATAACTTTGGTCATGGTAAAGCTGAATATATTTTTTCAATGTTTATAAGTATTTCTATTTTAATAATTGCAATTAAACTTTTATATGATTCAATTAAATCTTTGGTATTTTCTAATAAATTAATTTTTTCTTATTCTTTAATTTTAGTATGCATCGTGACAATTATAGTTAAATTAGCTTTATATTTATATACTAGAAGTTTACTTAAGAAGGAGAATAATATTTTAATTAAATCAAGTATGTTAGACCATCGTAATGATATATTTTTAACAAGTGGGGTTTTATTATCTATTATTTTAGCTAAATTTGGTTTTTATTTTTTAGATTCTATTGTTGGTATTTTAATATCCGGTTGGTTTTTACTAACAGGAGTTAAATTATTTAAAGAAAGTTATAATGTTTTAATGGATGTATCACTTGATAAGGAGACTTCTCTTAAGATAATTAATTTACTTTTAAAGAATAAGAATATTAAAAAAGTTACTGATATTCATTCTGTTGCTGTGGGGTATAAATTTGTAGTTATTTTAACAATTCATGTTGATGGAAATTTAAAAACATCTGTTAGTCATGATATTGCAAGTATAGCTGAAGCTAAGATAAAAAAAGAATTTGATAGTATAAAAGAAGTATTCATTCATATTCACCCAGTTTAGTTGACTCAAAAAAATCTTGACAATATTTCAAATAATATTATAATAATAATGAATAAAAAGAAAGAAATTGGAGTATGTTATGGGTGTATTGAAAGCGTGTATTGTTATTACTGGTGGTCCTTGTGCTGGTAAAACAGTTACAGTATCTTCTGTAAAGGAAGATTTAGAGAGTCATGGTTATCATGTACTTTTGTTCAATGAGTGTGCAACAGAATTAATACTTGGGGGAATAAAACCATTTGGAACTAATTGTATTAGTGTTTTTGATTTTCAAAATGAAGTTTTGAATTTACAAAGATACAAAGAAAAAAGATATTTTGATATTGTTAAGAAATTTCCTCAAGATACTAAATGT
>CANQEQ010000058.1 GCA_947595345.1 uncultured Bacilli bacterium
ATAAATGGTGGGCCTGAATGGACTTGAACCATCGACCTCACGCTTATCAGGCGTGCGCTCTAACCAGCTGAGCTACAAGCCCATTTACAAAACATTGGTGTCCAGCTAGGGATTCGAACCCTAGACCCACTGATTAAGAGTCAGTTGCTCTACCAACTGAGCTAGCCAGACGTAAACTCCAGACGACATTTAATATTTTATAATATGCTATCTGGATTGTCAATATCTTTTTTCAATTTTTGTAAATTATCTTGTTAAGCAATAGAAGTTATCTCTACTTGATATACTCCATTTGGACTATTAACATCAACAATATCTCCAACTTTTTTATTAAGTAAAGCCATAGCTATTGGACTTTCATTTGATATTTTGCTTTCAAATGGATTAGCTTCTTGACTACCAACAATTTGATACTCATCTTCTTCTCCATCATCAACATATTTAATTTTAACTTTATTTCCAATACTTACCTTGCTATTATCAACATTTTCAATAATAGAAACATTTTCCATTATTTGCTCTAATTTTTTAATACGTCCTTCAAGTTCAGCTTGTTCATTACGAGCAGCATCATATTCAGCATTTTCTGATAAGTCTCCTAAAGCTCTAGCTTCCTTAATAGCTTTTATATTAGCAGGACGTTTTATATTTATTAAATCATCTAATTCTTTTTTTAATTCTTCAAAACCCTCTTGAGTTAAATAAACTGTTTTCTTTGTCATATGTACCTCCAAATTAAAAACTCCTAATAAGTATATTATAAATATACTTAAAAGTCAAGAAATTTCATTTTTTTAAATTCTTCTAAAATATATTTTTTATTATAAATTATATACTTAATTATATGCATATTTCTAAATATATGCTATTTATTTTAAATAACATTTTCTAATCATAGAAAAAATTGGTAAATCTTTATCTATTGAAATTTTAATTATACTATCAGCTTGATTAGCAACACTTATACTCTCGCCTTTTTCATTATATAAATTTGTAACCTTAAAATTAATTATATCCATATTAGGAGTAATTATTTCTACTTCATCCCCTAATTTAAAATAATTTCGTTGACGAATTGTATATAAATTATTATCTTTTTTATAAATTATTCCTAAATAATCTTGATTAGAGTTTTCACCTCTACCACTATAATATTGGTCACTAACATCAGCTTCTTTATCATAAAAATGACTACTATTTTCCCGATTAGAAACCCGAGATAATATCTTTAATTCTTTATTTAAAAGATTAGATGTTAAAGTGTTACTATAAATAGCATCAATTATTCTTCTATAAGAAGAAATAACAACAGCTAAATAAAATGGGGAACGCATACGCCCTTCTATTTTAAAACTTTTTACACCAATAGCTATCATATCTTTTATATATAAAGCCATGTTTAAATCTTTAACAGCCATAGAAAAAGGTTCACTCTCTGAGTTTATAGAAAAACAAAAACGACAAATTTGAGCACAACCACCACGATTGGAATCTCTATTAGTAAAATAATTAGATAAAGCACAACGACCACTTATAAAAGTACACATAGCTCCATGAATAAATACTTCAATATCCATATTAGTCTTTCTAATTATTTCTTTTATATCATCCCGTCTTACTTCTCTTGCTAAAACTACTCTGTCAATCTTTTCTTCTTCTAAATACTTAACACTTCTATAATTACTTATACTATCTTGAGTACTTAAATGAACTTCTACTTTAAAATTATCTTTTATATATTTAACTATACTTAAATCACTTACAATAAAAGCATCAATTCCTGCATCTACTACTTCTTTTATATAATCATACACTAAATCTAAATCTTCATTATGAAAAGCAATATTTAAAGTCAAATATACTTTTTTTCCTAGAGCATGAGCAAATTTACAACCTTCTTTAATTTCAGACAAACTAAAATTAGTTGCATTAGCTCTTAAATTATATTTATATCCTCCAATATAAACTGCATCAGCCCCATATATACAAGCAATTTTCAGTCTTTCTAAATCACCAGCTGGGCTTAATAATTCAACCTTCATTTTTTACCACCTTATAAATTGTTTTTTGAAAGAAAAAGCCATCATCTGTTCCTATTAAAGCATTTATTTTAGAAATAAGAGTAGCATCTGAGATAACATTATCTAAATTATCTTTATAAAGTTTTAAAATATTTAAAAATAAGTCATTGGGAATTAAATTACTATCTAAAATACCATAAGCAATTTTATTTTTTAACATAGTAAAGGCTTTAGTTCCGTTTAATATATCATAATTTAATATATTAGTTCCTATTTTATTTTCTAAAATATAATATTTTTTTTCTTTACCTTCCTCTTTTATAACATTTAAGTCTTTTGTATTATTTTTTTTAATATGCAGATAGTAATTACTTACTAATTTTCTTTTAGAATGCGAAATTATTTGATGTCCTATAAAATATACCATTAACCCTAGATTAGAATTTAGACTTATTTCTTCTATTTCACTTTCCATAAGCTCCGTAGATAAATAAGCATATTTAACCCCTTTTTCTCCATAATAATTACATATATTATAATTATTTATCATATGCGTTACATGAACACATAAAGGTATATTTAAGTTAAGTCTTTTAACAATTTCTAAAATACTTAAATCATAAAATAAAATACCTTTTATTTTTAAACCACTTAATATTTTTAAATTTTCTTCTAAACAATCTAAATCTTCATTAAAAATATTTTTATTAATACTTACAAATAATTCTATTTCAGGACTATTATTTAATAAAGTTCTTATTTCATTTATACTAGCTTCATAATAATTAACACAAAAACCACTTAAACCTATAATAAAAGAATTAGTAAATTTTAAATAATTTTCTAATTCCAAATCCTTTAAATTTACTAATAATTTCATATTATCCCCGTCTTTCTGTAACGGCAACTCCGTCTCCTACATTATAAATTGTTGTTTTATATAACATATGATTTTCAAGAAAATACGTATAATCTTTAATCTTTCTAACAATTCCTAAAATATTCTTACTAGGTATTTCTTCTTCGTCTTGATTTACATAACCATGAAAATACATATTATCCGTTATAATGTAGCCATTCATACTTAAATTATTTTCAAAATGCGTAAAGAAATCTTTATTTTTACCTTTAGCTGCATCTATAAAAATTAAGTCATATTCTTCGTCTAATTTAACATTTAGGGCATCATTAAAAATTAAAGTTATTCTATCTTCTAAATCAAATTTTTTAATATTTTTTAAGGCTTCCATATATCTTTCTTCGTCTCTTTCAATTGTTGTTATATGAATATCCTCACTAAGTCTTGCCATCATAATTGCTGAATAACCAATAGCTGTTCCTATTTCTAGAATTTTCTTAATCTGTTTTTTTATTATAAACGTTGTTAAAAAATCAATTCCCTCATCTTGCATAATCGGAATATTATTAATACTTGCATATTCCTTTAATTCTTTTATATTAGCCATAATCCTCCTTAATAACCTGAGTTTACACTACTTAATTCAGCTTTTTTCTTTTCAAAATCTGAGCTTTTTTCAAAAAAGAAAGTCTCGTCAGTTTTTATATTAGAAATAAAATATAAGTAATTAGTATTATCTGGTCTAATGCTTGCTTCAATACTCGCTTTAGAAACTGTACTAATTGGTCCTACTGGTAATCCTTTTTTAGTAGTTAATCTTGTATTATATGGATTATTGTCATTAAGTTCACTCTTAGTTAAAGCTCTTTTCTCATCTAATTTAATACCATATCTTGCTGTAACATCACTTCCAAGTGACATGTTATTCTTTATTCTATTGTTGAAAACACTTACAACTTTGGCTCTATCATTAGCATTATTAACTTCTTTTTCAGCCATTGAAGCTAAAGTTAATATTTCATGAACATTTAATTTATTAGTTTCAATTAACTCTTTGTAAGGCTCTAAAACTATTTCCATTTGGTCAAGTAAAGTTTTAAATATTTCATGAACTGTTACACTTTTACTTCTAAATTTATAAGTATCTGGGAATAAATATCCTTCAAGGGGATAATAAATTTCATTATTTTTTATATCATCCGTTACAAACCAATAATCTTCAATTAAACTATTTAAGTAATCTAAGTCTTTTAATGTATTCATAACATCATCATAAGAATTATTAGTATTATTAGCTATAACAGTCGCAAGTTCTCTAAAATTAATTCCCTCTTTAAAGGTTATTTGAATTTCACTATTACTAAAATTATTACCTTCATGAATAATTTTTACAATTTCTTTTAAAGGCATATTTGGTCTTAATAAATAAGTACCAGCTTTAAGGTCAGTAACACTATTAATTTTTAAATATATTCTAAAAAACTTAGCATCTTTTATTAAATTTTTACTTTTAAGTAGATTACCTATTTCACTACTTGACATACCATTTTCTATTACTACTTCACTTTCTTTATTACTAGTTGAAACAGGACTTATAAAAGAACGATACAATAGTATTAAAGTTACTACAAGACATAAAACAACAAGAGCTATAATCAAAAATACTTTCCGAAATTTCTTCATACGATACTCCTTTAAAATTAATTCTCCCCTGATGTGTCATTAGCTTGATTTCTAATTTCTTCTTGTAAAGACTCTAAAATAGTTTCAATTACTTTCCATTCCTTATCAGATTCAATTGGTAAAAGTTCCATATCATCTTCTTTTTTAGGGTCAAAAATTGAAGCATATACTTGAATATTTCCTTTACTATCCTTGGTATTATCGGTATATACAATATAACTCTTTTTAGTTTCATCACTATCAAAAGTAAATAAAACATCACAAGTTATTTCTCGCCCCTCATCATTAATTACTGTAAACTTATTTTTATCTTCCATTTTTATTCCTTTCTATCTAAATAAGATTGTAAAATTAAAACACTAGCAACTCCATCTACTACTTTTTTTCTTTTTAAACGACTAGTATCAGCTTTAATTAATATATCATTACTAATCTTAGATGTTAGTCTTTCGTCTTCTAAAATTACTTCAATATTTAATTCTTTTTCTATTTTTTCTTTAAATTCTAAAACAATATTAGCCATATTAGATACTGTATTATTCATATTTTTAGGAAATCCTAATATTATCTTATCAACTTTTTCTAATTCTTTTATTTTTTTTAATTCCTCTATCAAATAATCATAATCATTATCATGCCGAATTGTTTTATAAAGTGTTGCAATAATTCCACTTGACTTACTTATTCCTAAAGTTTTAGTTCCAAGGTCAAGTCCTAAATAGGTCATTCAATCACTTCCTTTTAATAATATCATTTTTTTTCTAATTTCTCAACTATATTTCTAAATAATCTACGATAGTTCTTTTTATAGCTTCTATATATTTATCTTTTTCATTAAGTAATATGTTTAAATTTTTAAGACTATTTATATAACCTACTTCAACTAAATAACTTTCACAACCATGATTAGAATTATAATAATTATTCCAAGGTTTTTCTTTATTTCTATCATCAACATAGGAACCTGTAACAACTCCACCTGTTTCTCTTATTATATAGTAATATGTTGAATTAGTAGTTGCCAAAGGATAAGGCTCATACCCCTCTTTTTCAGCTGTTTTTTCCATAGCTTCTAAGTCACTTTTCTTTAAAGTTCTAAGATAAACACCTGGTAATATTTTATTTTCTTTGTTAGTTGAATAATCAGTACTTGTATTTTCTACAATATTTTTAGCTAAAGATTCTGCAAAGGCAGTATTAGAATTATAAGCTGTATAAACTTCCACTCCACCTACTCCTATATTAGTAACAGCTGAATTTTGATGGATTGAAAGCATTAATTTGGCTTTAGTTTCATAAGGTATACCAACTCTACTATTAACACCATACGTTGGAACTGTAACATCACTTTCTCTTGTTAATTTAACTTTTAAACCAATCTCTTCTAAAGCTTTCTTTAAATCTTTTGCATATGAAAGGTTAATATTACTTTCACTATAACCATTTTTAGTAGCCCCTGGGTCATCTCCTCCATGTCCGGCATCTATAACTACATCATATACTTGAGAGTCTAGTTTTTCTTTGTAGCAATTAAGTTCTAAGTAACTATTATCATTATAATACATAAAATCAATATCTATTTTTTTATTAAGGTTATCTCTTGTAATTGTATAATATGTAAGGTTTTCATAATCACTTTTATCAGTTAAAGTATAATATTTTACTCCCCCTTCGTCTTCACTTTTTAAAAGAATTAAATAATTACCTTCTTTAATTTTTTCTAAATTTATCCCATCATTTATGTATTCTGTGGTCTTAAATTTTTTTACTCCGTCTTTCTCATCTATTTTTAAACTATATTCTTCTTCATTACCTTTACTTTTAAAAACTAAAACCGGATTATTGATTTCTTCTTTTAAAGTTCCTTCAAGATTAAAAAAACGACCATAAATAGTATAAGAATTAACTTCCACCTCACCTGCTAAAGTAGTACTTATAGTATCAACAAGCGAAGTTACTTCTTTTTGAGCTAAATTTTTGCAACCAGTTATAAAAATTATACAAATTAAAAATAACAATAATATTTTTTTCATAATACTCCCTACCAACTAATTATACTATATTTTTAATGAAAAAGATAGTTATCTATTTACAACCATTTCTAATATTTTATAAAATTCTTCGCTAGGTTCTTTAGTAAATTCTAAAATTTCTCCGGTTCTTGGATGTGGAAATCTTATTTTATATGAATGCAATAATTGACCAAAACTTTTATCATAAACTTTATTTGAATACAAAGGGTCATTTACAACAGGGTGATTGATATATTTCATATGAACTCTAATTTGATGGGTTCTTCCGGTTTCTAAACGACATTCTATTAAGGTATAATTATTGTATCTTTTTAAAACTTTAAAATGGGTAATAGCTTTTTTACTATTAAAACTTGTAACTGTCATTTTTTCTCTATTTTTAGAATCTCTTCCAATTGGAGCATCAATCGTACCTGTTTCATGATTAAAGCTTCCGGATACTAAAGCTAAATAATATCTTTCAACTACTTTATCTTGAATCATTTTAGATAACTTTTCATGAGTAAAATCATTTTTAGCTACTAACATTAACCCACTTGTATCTTTATCTAAACGATGGACAATTCCTGGTCTTATTTTATCATGACTTAAATTGTATTTGCCCATTAAAGCATTTACTAAAGTATCTTCATAATTTCCAGGAGCTGGGTGAACTACCATACCAGATTTCTTATTTATAACAAGTAAATCATCATCTTCATATACAATATCTAGTTTTATATTGCTAGGTTTAATTGTAATATCATAATCCTTAATTTCTTCTATATAAATTTCTTCTCCTTCATGTACTTTGTAACTTGCATCAATTATTTTATTATCTACTAAAACTTTATTATCTTCAATTAATTTTTGAATTTTACTTCTAGAAAATTCGGTCTTTAAAGCTAGGTATTTATCAATTCTTATATTATTTTCTTCTACTTGAATTTTCATTTTTTCCTCCTATAAAAGCTTCAATTATGATTAAAACAACACTTATTACAATAAATG
Source organism: uncultured Bacilli bacterium (assembly GCA_947595345.1). GTDB lineage: Bacteria > Bacillota_I > Bacilli_A > RF39 > UBA660 > RUG591. The sequence continues at coordinate 7,587 of CANQEQ010000058.1, forward strand.
TATCAGCTAAATTAAAAATAGGTGCATCATAGCCAAATATATTAAAATCTAAAAAATCAACCACTCCACCTAGAAAAATTCTATCAATTAAATTACCAAGAATTCCTCCTATTAACATACTATAATAAATTATTTTATAATTAGTTAACAATTCTCTTCTTAAATAATAAAATAATAACAAAAGAATAGCTATTCCTAATATAATTAAAAATAGTTGTTTTCCTTCTAAGATACTAAAAGCAGCTCCATCATTTAATACATAAGTCAATTTAAAAAAATTAGGTATTAATATAATACTTTGATTAATAACAATAAATGATTTAACTAAAATCTTAGATATAATATCTAAAAGTAAAAAAAATAAACTAAATATAAAAACTTTTTTCATATTAATCACGTTATAAGTATATCATAAAAAAACATATAAAACTAGAAATTATACTAATTTTATATGTCAGATTATAGTTTAATTATTTTTATTATTATCAATTATTTCTTTTACTTTTTCTAAAGGTAAATCTGATATTTCTTTGATATCTTCTAGAGTTAATCCTTTTTTTGCCATATTAATTATCATATCTATTTTAGTTTGCATAATACCTTGTTCAATTCCTTGCTCTATTCCTTCTTGAACTCCATCATTAAAGCTCTTTTCTTCAGCTTTCTTCTTTTCTTGAATTATGGCAAGTTTCTCTAAATACTCACTCATCTCTTCATCCATATAATC
>CANQEQ010000059.1 GCA_947595345.1 uncultured Bacilli bacterium
GGAATAATGAAAGGTGTGACATATAAAATGAATAATGATGACGAATTATGGACAAGGTATATAAGTAAAGAAGAAGACGAGAAAATGATATTAAACGGCATCATAGAAGAAGAAAGAGAAACAAGTCATGCTAAAGGAAAAGAAGAAGGAGTTTTGCAAACTAAAAAAGACATGGTAATTAGTTTCTATAAAAATGGAGCATCTTTAGAATTAATTGAAAAATCAACCGGTATATCAAAGGAAGAAATAGAAGAAATTATAAAAGAAAATGAGAAGTAAAATAAAATAGAATAAAGTATAAATTAGAAAAACTAGTTTATGCTTTTTTTTATAAAAATATGTAAAAAAAATAAAAAAAATTTTAGTAACTTTTAAAACTATTGAATAAAAACCGAGTATATTAATAATAGGAGGGTAAAAAACTCCTAGGAAGGAAGGTTATAAAAGTGTAAGAAAAATATAGGAAATACTACATAATTAGATGGAACAATATTAAAATTTTTTGTAATGTTAGAAAAGGGAGGTAAGGTATGACATATTTACAAAATAAAAATGAATTAAACTATTATGAAGAAAGTGATTTAACATTATATGATGGGAAATTAGTACCCAAAGAAGCAGATGATTATTTAAAAGAAATAAATACAGAGATATTAAAAATAAAAAATGATAGGATATTTTCATATTTGTTTAATGAAAATAAAATAGAAAATATAGAATGGGCAGTATCAAAAATATTAGATTGTGATATAGAAAAGGTTAGAAATAAAGTTATAGTTAAGAATAACAAATTAGCTAAACATTATATATCTGAAAAACAAAAGTATGTAGATTTATTAGTAGAAACTGATAAAGAGAATAGTATCTTAATAGAGTTAAATAATAACTTTAATGGAAACTACAAACGAAATCTATTATATGCTTTTAGTATATTATTATCAAAGTATATAATAGGAAAGAAAAGTGAATATAAAGATGTAAATAGGATAATATTAGTAAACTTAAATTGGCATAATACAAAGAAAAGTAAGAAAGAAAAAGAAATAGAAGAAAACATCATATATTATGACGAGAATAAAGAAGATTACTTAATAAAAGCAATAAATGTAAATCTTGATAAATTTGAGGATATAAGTTATAATGATGTTGTTAATTCAAACAAATTTTATAAATTATTAACAATAGGTAAAGGAAAAGAATTAAAAGATATAGGAAATAAAGAAAAGGAGTTAAAAGGTTATATAGAAGAACTTTTTAAAATATCAGAGGATATAACCTTTAGAAAAGATTATATGGATGATGAGATGAGCGAATATATTGAAAAGCTAGAAGCAATAAACGATAAGAAAATAGCTGAAGAAAAAGCTTTTAACGCCGGTATTATGCAAAAAGAGAGAGAAATGGTAATTAACTTCTATAACAATGGGGCTTCTTTAGACTTGATAAAAAAATCAACTGGAATGAATGAAGAAGAAATAAAAGAAATCATTGAAGAAAATGGAAAGTAAATAGAAAATAAAAAAGGAGTTAAAAGGTTATATAGAGGAACTTTCTAAAATATCAGATGATATAACCTTTAGAAAAGATTATATGGATGATGAGATGAGCGAATATATTGAAAAGCTAGAAGCAATTAATGATAAGAAAATAGCTGAAGAAAAAGCTTTTAACGCCGGTATTATGCAAAATAAAATAGATATGGTAACTAATCTTTATAATAACAATGTAAGCTTAGATATAATAAGTTCAGCTAGTGGTTTAAGTAAAGAAGAAGTAAAAGAAATTATAAAGGCTAATAAAAAATCTTAGTTTTAGAATTATGTCAATATTTTACAAAAAGTAATTGCATTTTTTTCTAAACTATTATATTATTATTATAGAACATGGAGTTCAAAAGGAGGACAGGAAATGAAAATAACATCAGTTGATGTAAGAAGATTTGAAAAAGAAGGGTCACGTATGAAAGGTCGTGCAACAGTACAATTAGACGATTGCTTTGTTGTTCGTGATATTCGTATTATTGACGGTGATAATGGATTATTTATAGCAATGCCTAGTAAGAAAGTTCCTGGAGGACATAAGGATATTGCTCATCCAATTAATCGTGAAACAAGAAAAATGTTTGAAGATGCGATTTTAGAAGCTTATGAAAAAGCTGAAGTTGAAGAACCAACTACAAATGAAGAAGAATAAAGACCAATAGGTCTTTTTTTTAATTAGATAAAATATAATTAAAGGGAGGCTTATATGGAAAGTGTTAATTATAATCATGTATTTAATTTAGTAGAAAGAAAAAATGTTAGTATAAGTGGAGTTAAGAAGATAGATAGTTTTGATAGTGAAGAGTTTTTAATTGAAACAGTTATGGGATATGTTGTATTAAAAGGGGAAGGGTTAGAACTTATTAAATTAGATACTTTATCAGGAGTAGTAACTATTAAAGGAATGGTTAATAGTTTTTCCTATGTTGATAGTAATAAAAAGAATAAAGAAAATTCGGTTATTAGTAGGTTATTCAAATGAGTTTAGGAATTCAAATTCAAAGTATAGCTTTAACATTTCTCTTTGGTCTTTATTTCTCTTTAATATTTAATCTTTTATATCATATTTTATTTACTAAGAAGTTTATTATTAATTTTATTACTAATTTTTTATTTATATTTATAAATAGTTGTTTGTATTTTTATTTATTACTTAAGGTTAATAATGGAATAATTCATATATATTTACTATTTATATTTTTAATTAGTTTCTTTCTATATAATCTTCTATTTAGAAAAATCAGGTGGGTTTAGTTTACTTATTGTAGACAGTTATGGTTTAACGTATTCTTGAAAAATAGTTACGATTTTGGTATGATTATTATAAGATAGGAAGTGATTAAATGGCTAAAAGAAAAAGAGTTAAGAAAAAAGCTAGACGTATGGCAACTTTTATTTCAGTTGTTTTAATCACGATTATTGGAATTACTATTTCTAAAGTAGTTTTAGAAATTGTAGATAAATATAAAGAGAAAAATGACTTAGAGAATAAGCTTGTAAGTTTGCAAGAGAAGGAAGAAGAGCTTGAAAATGATGTTAATAAATTAAAAGACCCGGAGTATTTAGCAAGATATGCTAGAGAGAAATATTTTTATTCTAAAGATGGAGAACTTATTATTAGAATTCCTGAAGATAAAAAGTAATATCCTTGGATATTATTTTTTTTGACTTTTTATAAAAAAATTGTATAATAAGTAACTTAAAAGGAGAAAGTATGACATCTAAAAAGTTAGATTTTGAGAAAATTAAAACCCTTATTGTAGTTGGTTCAAATAGGAAAATTATTGATATATGTGGACAAATTTTAACTAGTAAAAAATTAACACTTTTAAGAAAAAATAGAAATAAAGATAATTTTAATTTAGAGTTTAAAGAATTTGATTATAGTTATTTAGAAGTAATAGATGAAAAGGTTTTAAAAAATTATTATAAAGTAAGATTTAATATAGGACTTAGGGAAGATGTTAATATTGTTAAAGTAAATATTAGTATAAATGAGGTCGTATTACCATTTTTTCTAGTTTATAAAGAGTTAACTAAAGAATTTTTAGAAGGAGTTAAATATAATTTACAACAGTTATCTTTAATACCTAAGGAAATTTTAGAGAAAGTTTTAGGTAATGATATTGTTATAAAGCAAAGTAAGAAATTAGATAAATTTATGGAACTTAATAATAAGGGTGATAATAAAATAGGTGCTTATTCTTATCCTATTAATAAAAATATAGTTATATTTGCAGAATTTAGAGAACCTTTTATAATTCATGAAATAGGACATTTATATGATTATTCTTTTTTAAGAGGGTTAGATAGATATAATTTTTTTATAAGAGAACGTTTTTATGATTTTTATCCTTCCTTGGATTCTTATTATGTTAATTGGTCTTTAATAATTTTAAAAGAAGGGTTAGAGGTAATAAAGAATTTTGATTTTATCTCGTCTTATACAATTAAAGATTATTTAATAAGTCCGGCTGAATATTTTGCTGATTGTTTTATGTTTTATTATTTATATCCAGACCTATTAGAAGAATTTAAAGAAATTGCTCCCTTAACTTATGATGCACTTATAAATATATTAGGAGAAAATAGAAAAGTATATAAAAAATAAATATAGTCTTGCTAAAAAGAAATAAGTTTAGTAAAATACAGTCATGGTGATTTTATATGGATTTAGTATATGATTATTTAGAAAATGAAATTAAGTTAAATAAAGAAGATAAAGTAGTAATTGGAGTTAGTACAGGAATTGACTCCATGAGCCTTTTATATATTTTAATGGAATTAAGAAAAAAAATAGGTTTTACCATTATAGTTTCCCATATAAATCATAATAAAAGAATAGAAAGTCAAGAAGAAGAAGTATTTTTAGAGAAGTATTCTAAAGAGAATGATTTAATATTTGAAAAGTATAAAATAGAACAATATGGAAAAGATAATTTTCAAAAGTATGCCAGGGATATTAGATATAAGTTTTATGAAGATTTAGTTAATAAGTATAATGCTACTTATTTAATGACAGCCCATCATGGTGATGATTTAATAGAAACAATTTTAATGCGTTTAGTTAGAGGTTCTACTTTAAAAGGTTATAAAGGAATTAGTTTAGTAACTAAAAAGAGTAATTATATGATAGTAAGACCTATGATGTTTGTATCAAAAGAAGATATTAATTTATTTGCAAAAGTTAATAATATTCCTTATTATGTTGATAAGACTAATTTTACAAATAAATATACAAGAAATAGATATAGAGAAAATATTATACCTTTCTTGCATCAAGAAGAAAAAAATGTGCATTTAAAGTTTTTAAAATATAGTTGTTTAATGAATGAATGTAATAATTATATAGAAAGTTCTTTAGATAAGGCGTATAATAATGTTTATAAAGATTTAAGTATAGATATTAGAAAGTTTAGAAAAGAAGATATATTTATTCAGAAGTTGTTGTTAGAAAGAATTTTAAAGGAATTATATAATGATATTACTTTAGTTACTAGTAAGCATATAGAAATACTTTTAGAATTAATTAAGAAAAGTAAAAGTGGAAGTAAGATAAGTCTTCCTAATAATATAGAAGCTTTTGTTGATTATGATAATTTAATATTTATAAGAGAAAAAGAAGAAGAGGAGTATTTTTTAGAATTAAAAGATAATTTAGTACTTCCTAATGGTATGAAGTTTATAAAATTAGAAGGTAATGATAATGGTAATGATACTTTGCATTTATGTAGTAAAGATATTAAATTGCCTTTATATGTAAGGAATAAAAGGGAGGGAGATTATATAGAATTAAAGGGAACTTTAGGTAAAAGAAAAGTAAGTGATATATTTATAGATAAAAAAATAAGTAAGTATAAAAGGGGTAGTTATCCAGTGGTTGTTTCAAGTGATAATAAAATTGTTTGGATACCTAAATTAAAAAAATCAAAATATGATAGTCAAAATAGGGAAATGTGTGATATAATATTTAGATGTTTGTAAGGAGGAAATTATGAATAAAAAAGATATTAAAAAAGGTATTGTGCCTTATGTTGTTTTATTAGTTATAATGATAGCTGTTATTTACTTTTTTAATGTGTTAAATGTTAAAGTAAATGAATTAAGTTATAATGAGTTTATGACTAGTATTAATAATAATGAAGTAAAAGAACTTAATATAGTTCCAAGTATTGATGGTGGTGTCTATGAGATTACCGGGAAAATGAAAAATTATAAGGATAAAGAGACTTTTAAAGTTAGAGTGCCTTTATCTGATGAGGTAATTAATAAAATTGCTGAAGCTAATGATAAATATGATTTTAAAATGACTACGGAAAGTGACCCAAATGGTAGTGTTTGGCTTTTAGTATTATTCCAATTTTTACCACTTGTTTTACTTGGAGTATTTGCCTTTTTCCTTATTTCTAAGCAAATAGGTGGAAATAATAAGTCATTTGATTTTGGTAAAAGTCGGGCTAAACTTGATGATAGTAACAAGAAAGTAACTTTCAATGATGTTGCTGGTTTAAAAGAAGAGAAAGAAGAGTTAAAAGAGTTAATTGATTTCTTGAAAAATCCTAAGAGATTTCAAAAGTTAGGAGCAAGAATTCCTAAAGGTGTTTTATTAGTTGGTCCTCCAGGAACTGGTAAAACTTTACTTGCAAGAGCTGTTGCCGGAGAAGCTAATGTACCATTTTATTATATAAGTGGTTCAGATTTTGTTGAATTGTTTGTTGGTGTTGGAGCTAGTCGTGTTCGTGATATGTTCCGTCAAGCTAAACATAATGCACCATGTTTAATATTTATAGACGAGATAGATGCTGTTGGTCGTCAAAGAGGAACAGGTCTAGGTGGAGGACATGATGAACGTGAACAAACTTTAAATCAATTATTAACGGAAATGGATGGTTTTGGAGCTAATGAAGGTATTATTATAATAGCTGCAACTAATAGAGCTGATGTATTAGACCCAGCCTTACTTCGTCCAGGAAGATTTGATAGACAAGTAACTGTTAATTTGCCAGATGTTAAAGCTCGTGAAGAAATTTTAAGTGTTCATGCTCGTAATAAGATATTAGATAAGAATGTAACTTTAGGTAATCTTGCTAAGAGAACTCCAGGTTTCTCAGGAGCTGACCTTGAAAACTTATTAAATGAAGCGGCTTTACTTGCTGTTCGTCGTAACAAAGATGCAATTACTATGAGTGAAGTTGACGAAGCTACGGATAGAGTTTTAATGGGACCTGCTAAAAAGAGTAAGAAATATACAGATGATGAGAAGAGACTTGTTTCTTATCATGAGGCTGGACACGTTGTTTTAGGTTTAAAATTAAATTCAGCTAATGTTGTTCAAAAGGTTACAATTATTCCTCGTAGTTATGCTGGTGGGTATGCTATGATGGTTCCTAAGGAAGAAAAATATACTCAAACTAAACGTGAATTATTAGAACAAATTACAGGACTTTTAGGTGGACGTGTATCTGAGGAGTTAAACTTTGGAGAAATAACAACTGGTGCTCATAATGACTTTGAAAAAGCAACAAAGATAGCTAGGGCTATGGTAACTGAGTATGGTATGAGTGATTTAGGACCTGTCCAATTAGAACATCAAAGTGAAGGAGTATTCTTAGGAAGAGACTATAATAAGAGTCGTAATTTCTCAGACATTGTAGCTCATGAAATTGATGAGGAAATAAGAAAAATAGTTGGAGAATGTTATAAGAAGGCTACGGAAATACTAAAAGCTAATGCTGATTTAGTTAAATTAATAGCTGATGCTCTACTTGAAAGAGAAACTTTAACTAAAGAACAAATTGAATACTTAGTTGAACATAAAGAACTTCCTGAAGATACATCTTTAGAAGATATGACACTTGACGAATTAAGAGAGTTAGCTCGTGATAAAGATATTAAGGGTTATTCTAAATTAAATAAAGACGAATTAATAAGATTATTAGAAGCTAATGATGTTAAAGCCCAAGAGGAAGAAGAAGAGCAAGAATAATTTAAAAATTTATAATTAAATTTAAAGCATAAATTAGAGAATAAAACTAATTTATGTTTTTTTTGTATGTAAAATTATGTAAAATTTTAAATTTTTAAATTTTGAAAATTGAGGTAAAAATCAAAAAAATATGCAAAATTCCCCTAGGAGAATTTTTACCAATTTTTTAAAAATGGCTGAATTCTTTGATTTCTCCTAGGAATTTGAACTTTTGCATTTTAAAAATAAATATGCTTTAATCAGATTTGAAGGAGGGTTTTT
>CANQEQ010000060.1 GCA_947595345.1 uncultured Bacilli bacterium
AATTTATCAGAACAAGGAAATGAAACAAATAGTGAAGATGTAAAATTTGAAGTGTATTTAGATAAAGTAGATAGAAAAGTAAAAGAATATTTCCAAGTTTTAGAACCAAATTTTCCAATGTGGTTAAATGATTATATTAATACCAAAGAAATGTTACATCAACAATACATAAGTGTTAGCTGTGGGACTATTTATACCAAGCTCCTTAAATATGATTTTTTTTACTCAAGTTTAGACCATAGTATAGGAGTAGCTTTAATTATCTGGCATTTTACACATGATAAAAAAGAAACACTTGCTGGTCTATTTCACGATATAGCAACCCCAGTATTCAAACATTGTGTAGATTTTTTAGAAGGAGATTATGAAACTCAGGAAGCAACCGAAGATTTAACTAGTGTAATTATAAAAAATTCTAAAGAAATCATGAAACTTCTTAAACGAGATAATATAAAATTAGAAGAAGTTGATAATTACCATCTCTACCCTATTGCTGACAATGACACTCCTAAATTATCAAGTGACAGATTAGAATATTCCTTGTCCAATGCCTATTTAGCTTATAATGCTTATACCAATACTAAATTAGACGACATAAAAGAAATATATAATGATATTTATATAGCAACAAATGAAAATCACATCCAAGAATTAGCATTTAAAACCCTAAAGACAGCAAGAAAATTTGTAAAAATTACTAGTATCCTATCAATTATTTATAGAAGTCATGAAGTCAGATACTCAATGCAGTTTATAGCAGATATTTTAAAAAAATTAAGTAATGATAAATTACTAAAAAAAGAAGATTTATATACTTTAAAAGAAAGTGAAGTAATAAAGATAATAGAAAATTCTAAATATAAAGAAATATTTAATAAATGGAGAGAAGCTTTAAAAATTAATATATCAAGTACCAAACCAAATCGTGTTTATGCAGTAAAACTAAAAGTTAAAGTTCGTTATATTGTTCCTTTAGTTGGCAATAAAAGAATAAATGAAATTTCCAAAATTGCTAAAAAAACAATTGAAGAAAACTTAAAATATGATATGACTCCTTATGTGTATTTAGATTTAGATTTTTAAGATATTTATTTTAAAATTTGTGGTATAATATTAGTATCAAATTAATAAAGGAGGATTTATGGAAAAAGCTAAAGTTTATTTTACAAGAGAAATTTCACCAGAGAAAGTTGTTGAGATGTATAAGAAATTAGGTGTTGAATTACCTGGAAAAGTAGCTGTTAAAGTGCATTCCGGTGAAGAAGGAAATCAAAATTACTTAAAACCAGAATTTATGAAGCCTATGGTTGAATACTTAAATGGAATAGTAGTTGAATGTAATACAGCCTATGATGGAGAACGTGATACAACTGAAAAACATCAAAGATTAATGGAAAATCATGGTTGGTCTAAGAATTTTAAAGTTGATATTATGGATAGTGAAGGAGAAACTATTTTAGAAATACCAAATGGTAAAGTAATTAAGAAAAACTATGTTGGTTCCCATCTAAATAATTATGATTCAATGCTTGTATTATCACATTTTAAAGGCCATCCTATGGGAGGCTATGGAGGAGCCTTAAAACAATTATCAATTGGAGTTGCTTCAGGACATGGTAAAAGATATATTCATTGTTGTGGAAATGATGGTTCTTATGAAGATATGTTTAATCAAGACCAAGATAGTTTCCTAGAAGCAATGGCTGATGCTGCTAGTTCTGTTGTTAAGCATTTTGGTAAAAATATTGCGTATATTAATGTTATGTGTAATATGTCAGTTGACTGCGATTGTTGTAATGTAGCTGAAAATCCTTGTATGGCTGATATTGGTATTCTAGCATCAACGGACCCAATTGCAATAGATAAAGCTTGTATAGATTTAGTTAAAAATTCTAATGACCCTGGTCGTCTTCATTTACTTGAAAGAATTAACTCTCGTCATGGTATGCATACAATTGAAGCTGCTCTTGATTTAGGATTTGGAACAGATGACTATGAATTAATTGAAGTAGAATAATTATCCACTTATATTGTTAATAAAAATTAAAATACAAAAAATATCCACCAAATATGTGAATAAAAAAATCAATTAAGAAAAAATATCCACCATTTTTGTGGATAAAAATAAAATATATTATAGAAAGTTGCTTTTTAGCAACTTTTATTCATTCTTTAAGAAATTAATAGATTTGTTTAAAAGTTCTTGGTCTTTTTTGTTTAGTTCAAGTTTAAATATTTTTTGAATACCATTTTTGTTAATAATCGCAAGTTGGCTTATAAAAATATCATTTTCTTTATTATAACAAGATACAGTTGCCACAGTATTAGAATTTTCTAAAATAGCCTTTGTGATTTTAACTAAACAAACTCCAATTCCAAAGTTAGTAAAGCCTTTCTTTTTAATAATATCATAAGCTAATGATTTAACTTTCTTATCTATTTCTTTTAATTCTTTATAATTTAGAAAGTTTTTAATACTTAAAGGACCAATTTTAATATTATTATAAGGTATAAAAGAAGTATCTCCATGCTCTCCAAGAACATAAGCATGTATATTTTCAATATCTACATTTAATTTTTCACTTATTAAATAGCGAAGTCTAATTGTATCAAGATAAGTTCCAGTTCCAATTACTTTTGAAGCTTCTATATTAGCTTCTTTAAAAACAACTTTAGACATTAAATCAACTGGGTTAGTAGCAATTATGAAAATTCCTTTAAATCCTTCTTTCATAACATCTCTTGTTATATTTTTAACAATTTCTGTGTTTTTATCTTTTAAAGCAATTCTACTTTCATTAGCTTTTTGTCTAAAACCAGCTGTAATTATTACAATTTTAGCATCACTTACATCATGATACTCCCCTACTCTAATCTTAATTTTAGATTTTGATAAAAAAAGACAATGTTCTAAGTCCATAACCTCACCTTCGGCTTTCTCTTTATTAGTATCAATTATAACTACCTCATCTACTTTACTTGCTTCAAATAAAAGAGAAAATACATAGCTTGTTCCTACATTTCCAAATCCAATTACAACAACTTTATTTTGCAAAATATCACCCTAGAATTAGTATTTTCTTATTTCTTATAAATATTCTTAATCTAATTTATTTAAAATAATTAGGTATAAATAACAATTTTCTTTGTAAATAAGTTGCTTTTCTCTAAAAAAATATTATATAATTATATTGGGAGGTTATTATGAAGAAAAATAATACATTAAAAGTAGTATTAATTGCAATTTTATTTACAGCTTTATTAACTTGGCTACTACCAATTAGTTATTATAGTGGTGAATTAATAACTGATGTAAGATACCCAGTTGGATTATTTGACCTTTTTAATTATCCAGTTATGGCCTTATATTACTTTGGACAAATCGGTGTATATGCTTTAATTGTTGGAGCTTTCTATGCTGTATTTGAAAAAACTGGAGCTTATCGTAAGGTATGTGATAGAATTGCAAAATTATTTAAAGGAAAGGAATTAATATTTTTTGCAGCTGTAATCGTTCTATTATCAACTATTGTTGCTTTTTGTGGATTTAACTATGAACTATTATTTGTTTTACCACTTTTAGCTTCAATTATATTATTGATGGGTTATGATAGAATGAGTGTTGCCTTAACTTTAGTAGGTTCAATTGCAGTTGGTTTCATAGGTTCATTATTTGCTAAAACCGTATATGGAACTTATATGGCTTCACTTTCAACTAGTTATACTGATTTAATTTGGTTTAGAGTGATTATGTTAGTTCTTGGAATTGGTATTTTATTCTTAAATGTTTTCTTACATATAAGAAAAATCAAAAGAGCTAAAAAAGATGATGAGACTAAAGAGTTAATTGCTGAGAAAGTTACAGTTAAGAGCAAAAAAGGAAAAGTTAGGTCTAGCATTCCAGCTATTGTAATTTTTGATTTAGTTTTAATTCTAATGGTATTTACAGCTATTGATTATAGTGGTGTTTGGGGTGTTTCTGTATTCCAAACTATGCATGATGCTATTATGAACTTTGCTATTGGAGATTTTAGATTATTTGCTAATATTTTAGGAACAACAATGTCTGATGCAGCCATTGGAACTTGGACATCAATTGAGTTCTCTTCAATTATTTTAATGGCAACAGCTTTATTAGCTATAATTTATCGTGTTAAATTAAGTGATTTATTTGAAGCATCTAAAGATGGAGCTAAGAAGTTTGCTCTTGCAGCTTTCTTAATGGTAATTTGTAATGCTGTTACTATTATGGTTGTAAATCAACCAATTGTATTAACAATTTTAAAACCTTTAATGAGTATTACTAATGGATTTAATGCTGTTACTTTATCACTTTCAGCATTTATCTCAAGTGTATTCTACATTGACCCATTCTATATAGCTGATGCATCTCAAGGATTTGTAATACCTTATATTACAAGTATAATTGAAGATACAACGGTTTATCCACTTATAGGATTTGTATTCCAAGCTATGCATGGACTTTCCTTATTAATTGCACCTACTAGTTTCACTTTACTAGGTGTAATTGGTTACTTAAAAGTTAACTATACTGAGTGGTTCAAGAAAGTTTGGTTAATGTTCTTAGAATTGTTAGTAGTTGCTTTTGTTTTATTCATAGTAATAATGAATTTTGCTTAAATAACTAAAAAGTAATAAAAATAAAAAACGTGAATTATTAAAGTGTTTAAAACTTTAATAACACGTTTTTTTATTTTCCATCTTTATATTCTGTAAATAATAAACCTATATTTATTAGACCAGTAATACCAACGATGGTATAAACAACACGACTTAAAATACTACCATCTCCAAATATTGCTGCAACAAGGTTAAAATCAAAAATGCCAATTAAACCCCAATTGATTGCTCCAATTATCGTGAACACCAAGGCTACTTTTTGTAATATTTGCATAAACTCCTCCTATCACTTATTATCATAAACAAAATATTTAAAATTATTCATGAATATTTAAAAATAAGTAAAATATAATTAATTGAAAAGAAAGAAAAAGGGGTTTTTAAATGAAAAAGATATGTATATTATTTAGCTTAATTTTAATTATTTTTTTAACTGGCTGTGGTAAAGTTTCAAGTGAAAGTATTTTAAAAGATTTAACTAATAAAATTAATAAATTAAATAGTTATACCTTAACTGGTAATTTAGATGTTACAAATGAAAATAATTCTTACAACTATGATGTTACAGTAAGTTATATGGCTAAAGATAAATTTAGAATATCCTTAATAAATACGTCAAATAATCATGAACAAGTAATACTAAGAAATGACGAAGGTGTATTTGTTCTAACACCAAGTCTTAATAAAAGTTTTAAATTTCAAAGTGACTGGCCTTATAACAATTCTCAAATTTATCTATTAGGTTCTATAATTGATGATTTGAATAATGATAATAAAACCTTAAAAGAAGAAGACAATGGAAAATATATTTATACAAGTTCTGTTAATTATCCTAATAATAATGATTTAGTAAAACAAAAAGTAACAGTTACTAGTGATTTATTTATAGAAAAAGTAGAGGTTTTAAATAATCAAAACGAAGCTGAAATGATTTTTAATGTTAAAAATATTGATTATTCTCCAACTTTTGAAGAAAGTTACTTTGAAGTAAATAGTATTATAAATTCTAATACTTCGGATAATTCAAGTTCTGAAAATGAAGATGCTTCTGAAAGTGATAACCAAGAAAAAGAAGAAACTAAGGATAAAAATACCGAAAATACTAATACAACTGAAACAGCAACCCTTGACGACATAATATATCCTTTATATTTACCATCAGGAACAGTCTTAGAAGACCAAGAAAAAGTTAGTAAGACCGATGGTGAAAGAGTAATTTTAACATTTACAGGTGATAAAGGCTTTACTTTAGTTGAAGAAACAGTAGCAAGAGAAAAAGAATTTACAGTTATTCCAACTTATGGAGAACCACTTCAAGTTAATGATACAATTGGAGCTGTTACAAGTAATTCCCTAAATTGGATAAGTGGAAATGTTGAATATTATATTGTTTCAGATGTAATGTCTTCCGATGAGCTTTTAAGTATTGCTAATTCAATTAATGTATCAAGTGTATCTTCTTTAAAATAATTAAGATTATAATTAAATTAATGCCTAAGTTTAGACATTAATTTTTTTTAATATTTCTTGATAATTGTTTTCTTCATAATAACTATTTTTAAAACTTAAATAATAATTATTTTTCTTTCTATATTTTTTAGGTAAATAAAAATTTGTTAAATAAAGTGTACCAATTAATATATTATTAAGATAAATTATAATTTTTTTTCCTTTAAACTTAATATTATATTTTCTAATAACTTTATTAACATATTTATAAATGTGATTAATATTATGAGAATTAAAATTAATTTTATATAATAATTTTATATCAATTATTAAAACTTGATTATTTATTTTATATTTTTCTGTCATACTATTATTTTGTTTTAAATTTATTTTTATATGCAAATAAAAATCACATTTTTTTAATGTGATTTTATAATATAGTTCTAATTAGATAAAATATGTATTATCAAATATCTATATTTTCTTTTTAGGTATAAACCAAGGATTAATCTTGTTTTTAATTGCTTTTTTAATAAATCTTAATCTATTATAAAAGTTTTAATTAAAATCTGCGCGCACGCCAGGAGTAGTGTTACCAACGTTATTTGTGTTAATCTCTCCAGCTGAGTTAACATCAAACTCATTAGCCATAGCGTTCCACGAATTGAAGTTTATAGGCGACATCTAAAATTAGATTAACCCTAAAAAATTATTTTTTTCACCCCCTTAGATTAATGATTACTTTCCGTTTTTAATGTAATCTTTATTTATTTTAATAAAATCCATGATTTTCTCTATTTCTTTATTGGTTAGGTCTTCTTTTTCTTGCATGTAATTATGTTTAACAAGAATTTCTTTTAAAATATCTTTTTCTATAATTTTTTTGTCATTGGTATCTTTGTTTGTATTTCCTAGTAAATAATCAGTGGAAACATTATAAAATTTTGCTATATCTTTTAGAACATCGTAGTCTGGTTTTCTTTTATTATTTTCATACTGTCCATATCTAACTTCTGATAAATTTAAGTTAATACTAACCTCTTTCTGAGTTAAATTATTAAGCAATCTCAAAGACTTTAATCTCTCTCCTAACATTATTACCACCTCTATCTCTTATAATACAAACAAATTGTTTAAATAAAAATGTTTAAAATCAAAATGTTATAAAATTAATTGACATAAACAAATTGTTATGTTATTATTTAGATGTAACATAATGGTGTTATAAAGTATAAAAAAGAAATCAAGCCTAGCCTGAGAAACTTAACTTGATTTCAAAGTATATCTTTTATTAATAAGAATAAATATTCTATTAATAAAAATTTTTCATGTATCTATATTTTTATAGATACAAAGAATTATGCCCTTTTTAAAAGGCAATTTGATTATACAACGAGTTATTAAAAAAAGTCAAATGAGGAGGTTAATATGAAGAACAAAAGAAATATTGGGTTAGTATTAACAATAGTCGGTGGTTTATTTTTAGTGTTTGGTTTAAGTTATGCATTTTATAACTATGTTATAACCGGAGACCAAAACACAGTTTTGGTAACTGGTGATATTTATATGAAT
>CANQEQ010000061.1 GCA_947595345.1 uncultured Bacilli bacterium
TATTTTCTAATACCATATTACTACATTTTTTTCTCTTTTTCAAGTACTTTTATTTTATTATAACAAGACGTCGTATTTTGTTATTTTTTTGACAAAAATAATTTTAAAGATAATTGATATTTTAAAAAAATAAGTATACAATAAAATTATCAGTATAATAAAAAGTATATAGAAAGGGAACTATCATGAAAAAAATAATCTTATTAGTCTTTTTTAGTATTTTAATATCTGGTTGTACTAATAAAAAAGAAGAAACAAAGCCTATTCCTACATCTAATATAGAAAGTTCTATAATAGAAAAAAAATTAATATTTTATCCTAGTTCCTATATTGAAACAATTCCAGAAAATGCCAAGAAATTCTTACCTAAAGATAATACTATTTTAAAAAACATTACAGAAATTCAAGAAATCAACAAAGATATTGCTAAAAGAACTACAATAATAAATGACCTTGAAAATACTAAAAGTTTATCTAAAACTACCATTTTAAATTATATAAAAAAATATACTATTCCAACTATGCCTAAATATGATGGTTCTAAAAAAGTTACAACTAGTCAAATCAATTCAATTATAAATAATAGAAATTTAGACAAAGTAGAAAGTAAAAATACTTTACAAAGAGGAATAATCGTTAAAAGAGCTAATTTAAGAGGCTTCCCTACTTCAATTCATTTTTTTGATAGAAGTGGTGTTTATAACTTTGATAGAATGCAAGAATGTGAATTATTAGTTAATACAGAAGTAATAATTCTTCACGAAAGTAAAGATAAAAAATGGTACTTTGTCATGACTTATGCTTATGTTGGTTGGGTTTTAAAAGATAATGTAGCTTTATTTAAAGATACAAGTGATAGAGATTTCTTCTTAAACAATGAAAACTTTCTTGTTGTAACGGCTAAAAGTATAACTATAAATAATAATATTTTAGATATGAGTGTTAAACTTCCTTTTTCTAAAGTTGTAAAAGACGGATACGAAGCAGTTCTTCCAATTAAAGGAGAAGATGGATATGTTGAAAAATCTTATATCACTTTAAAAAGAAATGAATCTCATATTGGCTATTTAGACTATACTAAAAGAAATGTAATCATTCAAGCTTTTAAATATGAAGGAACCCCCTACTCATGGGCTAGTTTAGATAAAAATGTTGACTGTTCAGGATTTGTTTCTAATGTTTTTAGAACCTTGGGGTTTATGTTTCCAAGAAATACTCGTTATCAAAATTATAGTATAGGTAAAATTACATCTTTATCTGGTAAATCAGGTAATGAAAAATTAAAAACTATAACGGGACTTGATACTAGTCTTTTATATCAAAATGGTCATGTTATGTTATATCTTGGAAAACTTAATAATAAACATTATATAATTCATGCTGCTGCAAGTCCTTATATGAAAGTCGTTGTAACTGAGCTTAATAATAACACTTCATATCTTGGTAATATTAATAAAATTAATGTTCTATATTAAAAAACTACAAAAGATTTAATTCTTTGTAGTTTCTTTTATTTTATCTTTAGAAGTTGATACTAAATAATCATCAGCATTTAAAGCCATACCTATTATGAATAAGTAAGCTAAAAAATAAACCCAAACTAATATAATTAAAACACTAGCTAAACTTCCATAATATAAATTATAATTACTATAATTATTCAAATGATATGAATAAATTCTTGTTAAAAAAAGCCAAGAAATAGTTGTAAATAAAGCTCCATGATTCATATATTTAAACTTAATTTTTAAAGGTGAAGATAATATATATAAAACTTTTATCAAACCCAACATTAAGACAATAGAAATTGGATATTTTAAGAAATGATAAATACTATTAATCACATTTTCACCATTTCCAAATATTGAAACTAAAAATTCAACTATATAATCACCTAAAATTGGTACAATTATAATAAAGGCAATTAAAAAGAATAAAACTAAAACCATGGTGAAAGACTTTAAAATATTACTTATAGGATTTTTATTTTGAATTTTATAAAGAATATCACTTGAATTTATAATAGCAAGACAACCTTTAGAAATTATCCACAAACTAAATATTATGAATAAGATTAAATTAAAGTTACTAGCATTAATATTTAAAGCTGAATCAATAATACTTGATAAAGGTGTTGGAACATTATTCATAATAGAAGTTTCAACATTAGTAATTCTCGCACTAGAACTTAAAACTCCAATAACTGAAAAAATAGGTACAATAGTTAAAAGAATATTAAAGGC
This sequence comes from uncultured Bacilli bacterium, assembly GCA_947595345.1. Classification (GTDB taxonomy): domain Bacteria; phylum Bacillota_I; class Bacilli_A; order RF39; family UBA660; genus RUG591. Next base: position 2,244 of record CANQEQ010000061.1, read on the forward strand.
TAAATGTCCAGGTAAAATTCGCATTTCATCAGAACCAATTAGTTTAATAATTCTTTTAACATATTTTTTTAATCTCTCCATTAACGATAACTTTCTTTATCACTTTGCATATCAATCATTGCTTCATTGATAGCATCATCAATTGTTTTTATATTATCAAAAATCATACTAGAACCAACACTAGCTCCAAAACCATAAGGAAGTTCATTAAGTTCTTTTTTAAGTTTCTTCAAATAAACATCTATTTGTTCTTCACTATACCCTACTAAATAAATAATAAATTCTGTTCCATCACTTCTTATAATTTCAGTATTTTCAAGTTGAGTGTTTACTAATATACTAGCTGCTTTAACTATTAAATTATCTCCCTTTTCACGTCCATAATTATCATTTACATATTTTATATTATTAAGGTCAACAACAACAATAGTTTGAGGATATACTTTACTTAAATTCCAAGAATCAATTTGTAAATTTAAGTAATTACGATTTTTAAGTGATGTTAGCATATCTGTATATTTTTTTCTATCTTCTTTTTTCACTAATTTTAATTTATGACGATTTTTTATAAAGACAATTATTAAGATAAGAATAATAATAGGTATTAGAATAATTGCCAAGATAAGCAAGTACATTTCTTCAAAACTAGATGTTTTAAGGAAAGAAGTATTCATGTTGTTTAAGGCATTGTTACGATATTTATAATAAGAATTAGTATTTATAACATAATTAAATAAACTATAAAATGAACTATTATCACTTTTAACCATAAACGAATAATCATTACTCATTATATCAGTATATAAAATTTCATAATCTTTAAATTCTTTATTTTTATAATAAGAATATACTTCTTTATCTATAATAATTAAAGCCTTATTTTTACTAGCATCTTTAACTAAACTTTTTACATCACTTGATAAATTAACATTTACCATAGCACCAGACTTAATATAGTTCTCTAAATATTTATTGTTTTCTAACATATAAACATTATTGCCTTTTAAACCTTCAAAAGAAGAAATAACATAATCATCACTAGTACGTCCTAAAACTACATAATTTTCAATAAAGGTTGAAACAGTTTTTAAATAATTATTATTTTGGTTTCCTATATAATCAAAATAAACATCTACTTCTCCATCTTGAATAGCCTTATTAAGTTCTTCTAAATTTTTATACTTATGATATGAAAAATCTATATCTGTAAGTCTTACTAAACGATTAATATATTCAGCTGCAATTCCTTTTAAACTATTTCCTCTAGTAATTTCAAAAGGTGCATTTTCAACATAACCATAAACATAGGTTTTACTAAGTAAATCTGTTCTTGTTTTATCATTAATATTCTTTTCAGTAACATAATAATTTAAAAGTATTTTATTATAATCTTCAACATAATTTTCTTGCATCCAATAATTAAAGTATTTTTTTAGAATATTACTTAACTCAGGTTGATTAGCATCTAAAGTTAAAACTACTTTTTTAGTTATATCTGTAAAGAAATAATTTAGGTAATATTTATCATTATTAATTGTATTTTCAAGCGATAACATATTAGGAACAATTATCATGTTAACTTCATTTTCATCAAGGGCTTTAAATAAATTTTCCATTGTTTTATATGAATTATATTTAACATTAACAGCACTCTTTAAATAATAATTAATATTAGATTCTTCTTTATCTAAAACACCAATTGTATAATTTGAAAAATCACTTATTTTATTAATTTTTATAGTACTATCCTTAGAAACTGTAACATAGTTATCTTCAAATAGTAAAAGTTGATTAGACGTCAAATTTTGACTACCATCAATTATTTCAAATTTATAAGTATTATTAGTTGTTGAAGTCTCTTTTAAATAAGGAATTTTATTAAATTGTAAATTTGTTTCATTAGTTACATAATCTAAAAAATCAAAGGCTACTCCTTCACCATTCATTCCATACACTGAAACATCATTAAAAACTTCTATATCTATTACTTTAGTTCCGTTTTCACTTATCCATTTTTTATCATCAGATGTTAAAATATTAGATTCATGATAATAATATATAAAGAACAATGCTACAAATACAATAACAGCTATTACTCCGATTAATATAAATAATTTCTTTTTATTTTTCATCTGTCTTATCCTCTTCTTTAGTTATTTCACGGTCTTTTGTAAATTTAAGTTCACTACTAGTTGTTCCTTTATAACCGATTATAGGGAAATTATTTAAAGTTTCATCTTCTTTAGCAACAAACACTTGAAGAGTATAAAAATCTAGTTCTTTATCTTCAAACATAGCTACCGTACTATTAGCTATTTTTTTGGCATCACTTACAGATACATCTTTATCAACCGTAATTGTTAAATTAATTATTTTTCCATGAATAGTGTTTGAAACTTTTAACACTTTTGTATTTTCTTTTAATTTTTCTTCTATTTTATCAAATAAACCATCAGATAATGGATGGTCTTCAATTCCATCTAATCTGTCTCCATAAGCAGCTTTATTATCGTCAGGTACTAATAATCTTTTAACTTCTACTCCAAGAAAGACTAAAGCTATAAAAACTACAATAGCAATAATTGTATATTTATTTTTCTTTATAAATTTCATAATTTCCTCCACTACGATATTTGTATTATACAATAAATTTTATGATTAAGCAATAATAACATGTTAAAAAATAAGAGTTATAATCTCATTACAAAATATATAAACTTTTTAATTATTAAAATCATAATGTTAAAATTTAAAAAACATAAATTAGTTTTATTTCCTAATTTATGCTCTATTTCTATTTTCTTTTATTTTTTATTTTATTCTTATTTATTCTCTTTCATTACCTTAATTAATTAGCTAACTTTACTGTATATGGGTCTTCCATTGTGCCATTTCCACCGGCAAGTAGAACAGCTGATTTTAAATTAATAACTGCACGTACTCCTGCATCAGTGAAAGATGCATTGAAATCACTCAACTCTCCGGCTGAATGCACAGTAATCTCAATAATTGCTCCTAAACCTGAATTAAATTCGCAAGGAGACATTGTACAAAAAGAAGCTCCAGTTTTAATATAATATCTATCGTTTTTAGTACCATATAAACCACCGGCTAATGCAACTTCGTCAGCTGTTATTAGCCCTATCGGCTTTTCAAGTTCTTTATTACCTTTGCCTTCGCTACCTTTGGCACTGAACAAATCAGCAGTGTTAGGACATACAAGACTTGCTTCTTTTTTTGTTACCATTTCTATAATAGCCACCATAATCTGTAACTGGAACCAACGAAAAACCATCGCCATTTCCATCTTGTGAAGATAAGCTTCTATCGTTACAGAAGGTTCCACTAGTATCAATATATTTATCTGCTGTTTGTCCAGACTCATTAGCAGTTGCTAATTTAGTTGTATACCAGTTTTCAAGCGTTGTCTTAGCATTACTACTGGCTGTATCTAATCTTGTGTTCTCATAACTTGTTGAGCCATAAGAATAGTAGTAAGCTTGAATACTTGTTACTGAATTAAATGATTTTATCTCTATTAAAAATTGGCATGTTCCATCTGATGTTTCTTGCATACAAGTATATTTATAACCTTCACTTAACTTGTTAGCGGCATTCCACTCTATAAATGTACCTGAGTAATCAGCACCTGTTAGTTTAAATGTTTTTGTACTTGAATCAGGAGTATATCCAGTACCAAAGTAATATTTTGTATTTGCAACTATATTATTATATTTTACTTCTTTACTTTTAACTGGAGTTTCTGAAAAGTTTTCTCCATACATATAACCTAAATATGTTGGGTCTGAATATCTTGTATTATATGCTACACCTGCTCCAGTTACACTTGAGGCATCCCAACCACTTGAATTCTCTTTTGTTCCATTATAAATAATTCTTATGGAACTATCACCATTTATTCTTACGATTTTCCAGTAGAAACCAGCAAATTTTACATTATTATTTTGTACGTCTCCACGATAGTAAAATGTTTCTCCATCATTATCTGTTGTTTGATATAGTCCGACCTCTGAACCTATAACATTTGCTATTTGATAGGTCCTACTACTTGCAGTCTTTATTGTATTTCCTTCCATGCTAGTTATATGATAAACTGTTCCACACAATGTCCCATAGTTAGTTGTTCCACATGTCCATTTATCATTCATGGCAGTTGTTAATTGCTGATTTTGTTGTAAATTTCCACTTAATGCAAATATTCCTCTTTCAGTATCAAAAGTTACGTTATCAGCATATGACCATAAAAATGCACTATTTTGAGGTACATTTGCTCCTGGAGTTTCAGGAGTTGCAATATATGTTATTTCAGGTGCTGTTTTAGTTAAATCTGGTTGTCCTTTTTTCTTAATAGCTAATTTAGCACTTTCTACATCTTTACTATATTGTTCAGATACTAATAGACAGTCTGCAAGTTTTGTAAACCCATTGTTTTGACAATAATATTCGTTGGCACTTCTTAAACTCATTGTTTTTAAGATCTCTATTGTTTCTTTTCCATTTTTTGTTACTTTTATATTTATATCAGCATTTATTGGTTCTACATTTTTAGATGTTACATATACTTGAACTTTAACTACTTTATTTTCTTCAAATGTATAGGTTTGGCTTAATGTTGAATTTTCTTCGTCTACTTTATTTCCGGTATCGTCTTGATATGTGAATACTACATCTTTATTTGTACTTGTTATATCTAATTTCATAGTATCAAGACTTACTGTCTTAATTCCAGCTTCATGAGGATTAAGATAATTACTTATATTTACTATAAAATAGGCTTTCCCGTTTTCAAAGTAACTATCCTTAGCATCTATTTCAACCGGCATATTCATTTTATCTAGATTTCCATCTACTTTTACCTTGAAACTTGCATAGCTATTGTTCCATACTTCTTGAGTATAATCTCCTCCTGTATCACT
>CANQEQ010000062.1 GCA_947595345.1 uncultured Bacilli bacterium
CCCCCCCCAGGTTGAGTTACACTTAACTTTATTTCCTATTTTTACTTGGTATCTCTTCATTTTTTTATACCTCCTTGTCCCTATTTTCTAATACCATATTACTACAATTTTTTTACTTTTTCAAGTATTTTTATTTAATAAGAAAACACATGAACATTTTTATTATACTTTATTCATGTGTCTAATTTTCTCGTTTTTTATCTTTATATCCTATTAATAACCTTGCAGGCTCAATATTAAGACCCTTAGCAACCTTTTCAATTGTATCAAGTATAACTCTTCTATTACTTCTTTCAATATCTCCTATATAGTTGGTACTTAAGTCTGCTAATTCAGCTAATTTTTCTTGAGTTAAATGTAGCTTTTTTCTATATGTTTTTACATTTTTTCTAAATACTTCTCTTAATGACATTATTACCTCTTTCTATTAATATTTACAAATTATAATTTATTTGTTATAATTAGTATGTATTTGAGATTATCTCATATATTAAAAATGGACATCTTCTAGCCCAGCTAGAGGTGCTCCGAAAAATTCGTGATACACTCTAACAAACGTTAGAGTGTCTTTTTATTTTTTTAGAAAAGCCCAAATAATTAGGAATTCTAATGCGAATTGAAGTATTACTACAATTCGTAAAAAGCTAATTTTACTCTTCATAGCTACCACCTCCACTTCCCTAGATTGCTCTAGTAAGGGAGCACACACTAACGTAGACTTAGAAAATGTCCTAATTAATATAATAGCATAATATTAATTTCAAATTCATTTAATTTACATATATTTTACATTTATTTTTACATAATTTTACAAAATTAAAAATTGAGTTAAATTCTTTCTAAAAACTCAATTTTTCCTGAAATTTTTAAGGAAATTTTAATTTTTATTTTAAATATAAAAAAAGAACTAGTTATCTATTTAACTAATTCAATTATTGCTATTAATGCTCCATCTCCACGTCTTTCATCTAGTTTTAAAATTCTTGTATATCCACCATTTCTAGTTTCATAACGTTTTGCTAAATCATTAAAAACTTTATTTACACATTCTGTATCATTATGAAGGAAAGCAAGTGCTAATCTTCTTGAAACTAAATCACCTTTTTTACCATAAGTAATCATTTTATCTACAAACTTACGTACTTCTTTGGCTCTTGTTTCAGTAGTTTTAATTCTTTCATTCATGATAACATCTCTAGTTAAATTTGCAAGCATACTTTTTCTATGTTTGTTATCACGACCTAATTTTCTATATGCCATATATTCCTCCTAATCTTCGTCACGTAAACTTAATCCCATATCTTTAATTTTATCTAATACTTCTTTTAAAGATTTCTTGCCTAAGTTACGTATTTTCATAAAGTCACTTTGTTTCTTTTCAACTAAGTCTTTAAGTGTTTTGATATTTGCTCTCTTTAAGCAATTAAATGTTCTAACTGAAAAATCTAAATCTTCAATTGGAGTTTCTAATTCTTTTGATTTAGTATCCTCAGTTTTTTCAATCATTAAACCTGTTAAATCTTTGATATTTCCAAGGTCAACTAAAACATTGAAATGAACAATTAAAATCTTAGAAGCAAGACTTACTGCTTCTTCTGGTTTAATACTACCATTTGTCCATACATTTAATATTAATTTATCATAATTTTCATTTTGTCCAACACGAGCGTTGTCAACTTCATATGATACTCTTTCAATTGGTGAATAAAGTGAATCAATTGCTATTGTACCAACTTTTTTAATATCAAGAAGCTTTTTATTTTCTTCACTTCTTACATATCCTCTACCATTTGAAACTGTCATTTCCATAACTAAATGAGCACCACGACTAATTGTTGCAATATGTAAATCTGGGTTAACAATTTCAAGGTCAGGGTCAATTATAAAATCCTTAGCCTTAATTTCTTGTTCATCACTATCACAAGTAACATCAAGACGCATCATTTTATTTTCTTCAGAATTATTTCTTATAACTACACTCTTTAAATTTAAGATAATTGTAGTTACATCTTCTATAACTCCATCAATTGTTTGGAATTCATGTTGAACTCCCTCAATTTTAACGCTTGATATAGCACTTCCTGGTAAGCTTGATAACATAACACGTCTTAAAGCATTACCAATTGTGTTTCCAAATCCTCTTTCAAGTGGTTCTAATTCAAATCTACCATAAAAATTATTTTCAGTATAATCAGTTACTTTATAAACTGGTTTTTCAAATGGTCTTTCAAAATTTGCCATCAATATTCCTCCCTTTTTAACCACGTGGACGTTTTGGTGGACGACATCCATTATGTGGAATTGGTGTTACATCACTAATTGATGTAATCTCAAGTCCTGCTGTTTGAAGTGAACGAATTGCTGTTTCTCTTCCTGGTCCAAGTCCTTTAACCCAAACTTCAACCTTACGCATACCAGCATCAAAGGCTTTTTTTCCAGCAGCTTCTGATGCAAGTCCAGCAGCAAATGGTGTTGACTTTTTGCTACCTTTAAATCCTAAAGCTCCAGCACTTGCCCAAGCAATTGCATTTCCTTCTTTATCGGACAAAGTAACAATTGTATTATTAAATGTTGCATGAATATGAGCAATTCCTTCAGGCACATTTTTCTTAACTTTTCTTTTTCTTTGTTTATAAGCCATAGTTTAACCTCCTTTTTTACAATAATACTAAACTATTTTTTCTTATTAGCAACAGTTTTTCCTTTACCTTTACGAGTACGAGCATTTCTATTTGTTCTTTGTCCTCTTACTGGTAAACCTTTTTTATGACGAGTTCCTTGATAAGAATTAATTTCCATCTTAGTCTTGATGTTCATATTAACTTCACGTCTTAAATCACCTTCAACTAAATGTTTATTAATTTCATCTCTTAAACTGTTTAATTCTTCAGTTGTTAAATCTTTTGCTTTTTTAGTTTCTTCTACATTTGCATTCTTACAAATAGTCTTGGCTAGATTTCTTCCAATACCATATATATAAGTTAAAGAAACTACAATGTGTTTTTCATTTGGTATATCTACACCCTTAATACGTGCCATACATTACACCTCCTATTATCCTTGGGTTTGTTTGTGTTTTGGGTTTTCACAAATTACCATTACTTTACCTTTACGTTTTATAACTTTGCATTTAGCACAAATTGGTTTTACAGATGGTTTAACTTTCATATATTTTCCCTCCTATTATTTTCTATAGGTTATTCGCCCACGTGTTAAATCATAAGCAGTAAGTTCCACAACGACTGTGTCTCCCTCTATGATACGAATGTAGTTCATTCGCATTTTACCAGAAACGTGAGCTTCAATAATATGCTTGTTTGTAAGCTCTACTTTGAATTTATACCCTGGTAAAACTTCAATTACTTTACCTTCTACTTCAATAGTATCTTTTTTAGCCATTTTCTCCTCCTGTTAGTATTTTATAACCGTCTTTTGTTACAACAACAGTATGTTCATAATGTGCTGAATTACTATAATCCTCTGTTTCAATAGTCCAGTCATCATCTAATATACAAATATCTGGGCTACCTAAAGTTAACATAGGCTCAATAGCAATTACCATTCCTTCTTTTAAAATAGGACCACTTCCTCTTGTTCCATAGTTTGGAACATCTGGTTCTTCGTGAACATTTTGTCCAACTCCATGTCCTACTAATTCTTTAACAACTCCAAGATTATGACTCAAAGCATATTCAGAAATTGCTGCTCCTATATCACCTATATGATTACCTGGTTTTACTTCTTCTAGACCTATGAATAGAGATTTCCTAGTATGTTCCATTAAATATTCATTACGAGAACTAATTTTACCTACGGAATAAGTCCAAGCCGAATCACCATGATAACCTTTATAACAAGCACCTATATCAATTGATATTATATCACCATTTTTAAGTTTCCTGTTACTAGGTATTCCATGAACAACTTCCTGATTTATACTTGTACAAATTGAATTTGGGAAACCATCATAATTTAGAAATGATGGAGTACAACCTTGACTTTTAATAAAATCATAAGCTAGTTTATCTAATTCTTTAGTTGTAATACCTGGTTTTATATAAGGTTTTAAATAACAATGTGTTAAATAAACAACATGTCCAGCTTTTTCTAAAAGTTCAATTTCCCTTTCACTTTTAATACTAATCATGAAGTAGAACCTCTATTTCTTTTAGCATTTGCTCTTTATCTTCTCCATTTATAAAGAACAAACTACCTTTATCTTCATAATATTTGATAAGTGGTTTAGTTTTTTCAAGATAGGTTTCATAACGAGTTTTAAAAGATTCTTCGTTATCATCACTTCTTTTATATAACTCTCCACCACATTTATCACATATATGTTCATTCTTTGGAGTATTAACTCCTGTTAAAGTATTGTAGACTGCTCCACACTTCTTGCATAGAACTCTACCTACAATTCTTTTCTTTAATGTCTCATATTCTGTATTTAAGACAACTACTATTCCAAGCTCTAGTTTTAATTTTTCTATTATCTTCTCATATTCTAAAGCTTGTTCTAGAGTTCTTGGAAAACCGTCTAAGATATAACCATTTTTAATATCATTTTTACTAAGTCTCTTTTCTAAAAGTTCAAAAACGATTTCGTCTGTTACTAATTCTCCATTTTTTAACATATTAGAAATTTTTTCCCCAAGCGAAGTTTTTTCAAGACTTGCTTCTCTTAATAAATCACCTGTTGAAATATGAGCATAGTTATATTTATCAACAAGCATAGAAGATAATGTCCCTTTACCAGCAGCTGGGGCTGCAATCAAAATGATATTTTTCATCTTAAACGGCTCCTTCTCTTTTTATAAGTTCTAGTTGCTAAACTTCCTTCTAGTTGTTTGTATGTTTCAAGTGCAACACCTACAACAATTAAAAGTCCTGTTCCACCAATTGAAATACTACCAGGTAATTTGGTAATAACAGAAAATAAAATTGGTAAGGCAGCTAAAACTATTAATAAAATTGTTCCAACGATAGTTACTCTACCTAAAGATTTACTTATGTATTCTTCAGTTTCCCCTCCAGGTCTTACTCCTGGTATGTAACCACCATTCTTTTTTAAATTATCTGCAACATCTTCTGGTTTCATTTGAATGAATGTCCAAAAGTAACCAAAGAAGAAAATCAGTGCAATATAAATTATAAAACCAACTGGTTTAGAATAATCTAAATAATTACTTACAAAATTTGTAAATCCTTCATTTTTAACAAAATTAGCAATTGTTGATGGAATTGCCAATAAGCTTGATGCGAATATTACAGGCAAAACTCCGGCTGTATTCAACTTAATTGGTAAAAATGATTGTTCAGACCCATAAGAACCTGTTGTTTTATTTGCATATTGAAGGGGAATTCTACGTTCACTTTCTTGAACATATACAACACCTATAATTATTAAGAAATATAATATTACAAATACAGCAAATTTAGTAATTCCTAAAGGAATTGAACTTCCACTTAATACTAATTCATTAAAAGCTGTAATAAACATTGTAGGAAGGGTTGCAATAATTCCGGCCATAATCATTAATGATATACCATTTCCTATTCCTTTTTGAGTAATTTGGTCTCCAAGCCATAAACAGAAAGCTGTACCAGCTGTTAGGATAACAGCAACATATAAATACTCAAAAGCATTACTACTTCCAAGGAAAGCAAAACTAAAGGCATATCCTTCAATAAATGCTAAAATTATTCCTAAATATCTAGTTATTTGATTAATTTTACGTCTTCCAACTGGTCCTTCGTTTGAAAGCTCCTTAAAATAAGGAATAATATCTAACATTTGCACCAATTGTATCATAATTGAAGCTGTAATGTATGGTGAAACACCAAGGGCAAATATAGAAAATCTTTTTAAACTTCCTCCACCCATTACATTAATAAGCTCCAAAAACCCTAGATTACTAGTAATATTAGTAGTTCCAGGAACTCTAACTCCTGTTCCTATTATAAATATCAATAAGCCACCTAATGTGAATAATATTCTTTTTCTAAGGTCTTTATTAGTAGGTGCAAATATTTGCTTTAAAGTAGCAAACATTAAATCACCTCTATTTTACTTCCTGACTTTTCAATTTTCATTACGGCTTTTTCAGAAAATTTATTAGCTTTAATTGTTAATTTCTTTTCTAATTCACCAGCACCTAAAACTTTTACGCCATCTAATTGATTTTTTAAAAGTCCAACTTCTTTTAAAAGCTCTGGTGTAACAACTGTTCCATCTTCAAATCTATTCAAATCTGAAACATTAATTGTTGCATATCTAATTTTAAAATCACTATTTGAAAATCCTCTTTTTGGTAGTCTTCTATAAAGTGGTAATTGTCCTCCTTCAAAAGTAGCTTTAATTGAAACACCACTTCTGGCTTTTTGACCTTTTTCACCACGTCCACTTGTTTTACCAAGTCCAGAACCCATACCACGTCCAACTCTACGTCTTTCGTGACGAGCACCCGTATTTCTTTCTAATTCATGTAATTTCATTATCCTAAAATCTCACTTTCTTCTTTTCCTCTTAATTTAGCAACTTCATCTACTGTTTTAATAGATTTTAAAGCATTAATTGTTGCAGTTGCCATATTTAATTTAGTTCTTGAACCAAGAGACTTACTTGAAATATCACGAAGACCAGCAAGTTCTAAAACAGCACGAACAGCTCCACCAGCAATAAGTCCAGAACCGGCTTTAGCAGGTTTAATTAAAACACGAGCTGCACCACTTTTACCAATTGCTTCATGAGCAATAGTACGATTATCAATTAATGTGACTTTAATTAAATTTTTATTTGCAGTTTGAATGGCTTTTTTAATAGCATCAGGAACTTCTCCTGCTTTTCCAATACCAATTCCAACTGTACCATTTCTATCTCCAACCACTACTGTTGCTGAAAAACGTCTTTGTCTACCACCTTGAGTAACTTTTACAACACTCTTGATTTCAACAACTAATTCTTCTAGCATTTTAGTGTTCTTGGCATCTTTTCTTTGTCTTTGCATAATGACCTCCTATTAAAATTCTAGTCCATTTTCACGACATGCATCAGCTAAAGCTTTAA
>CANQEQ010000063.1 GCA_947595345.1 uncultured Bacilli bacterium
ATCTCTTCATTTTTTCATACCTCCTTGTCCCTATTTTCTAATACCATATTACTACATTTTTTTCTCTTTTTCAAGTATTTTTATTTTATTATAACAAGTTGTCTTATTTTGTTACTTTTTGATAGGTCCATTTACAAATTATAATTTAATTATTTATATAAAAAAGTTTAAATTAGTTTTTTTCTAATTTAAACTTTTATTCTTAATCTAACAAAATCATTTTTTTATTTTTCAAGGTCTTTTTTACATCAATAACTCTTTGATTAGAAGAACCTCGCCATTTTAATCTAAAGTCATGTAGTTCTTCTTGAAATTGTCCATCAACTATAACGTCAGCATAATTCAAAATATCCTTATTAACAATATTCTCATATAAATAACCTGTCCAAATCCAAATATCTTTTTTAGGATACTTTTCTTTAAAGGCCTTAGCTAAAGATATTGTACCATCTATATTTCTATGATGTAATGGTTCACCACCAAGTATTGATAATCCTTGAATATAATCTTCTGAAGCTAATTCTAAAACTCTTAAAATTGTATCACTCGTGAATTCTTGTCCTTTGTCAAAATTCCAAGTTTCTTTGTTAAAACAGTCTTTACAATGAAATTCACAACCCTGAACAAAGATTGATACTCTAACACCTGGTCCATCGGCTATATCCATTTTTCTTATTAAATTGTAACGCATTTTGAGCACCCTATTCGTCTACTTTATTATCAATATGTAATACTCTTTCCTTTATTTCTTGAGTTCTTCCTTTATTCCAGAAATTAGTTCCTATATAACCACAAGTACGTCTTGCAACATTTAAGGTATCATGATTTCTATTACCACAATTTGGACAATACCATTCTAGTTTATCATCAAGTAAGATTTCACCATCATAGCCACATGCTTGACAATAATCACTCTTTGTATTTAATTCAGCATACATTATATTATCATAGATAAATTTTATAATTTCAAGAACAGCATCTATATTATTTTGCATGTTAGGAGTTTCAATATAAGAAATAGCTCCTCCTGGTGATAACTTTTGAAATTCACTTTCAAGTTTTAATTTCTTGAAAGCATCAATTTCTTCAAATACAGGAACATGATATGAATTTGTAATATAATCACGGTCAGTTATTCCTTTAATTACGCCAAATCTTTCTTTTAAATTCTTAGCAAACTTATAAGTAGTTGATTCAATTGGAGTTCCATATACAGAATAATCTATATCTTCTTCAGATTTCCATTTCTTACAAGCTTCATTTAATCTTTCCATTATGTCAATTGCAAAATCATGTCCTTTACCACCATCAGTATGAGAATGACCAGTCATATACTTAACACATTCATATAAACCAGCATAACCTAAAGATATAGTTGAATAACCATGATGTAAAAGTTCATGAATTGATTCTCCTTTTTCAAGTCTAGCTAAAGCACCATGTTGCCATAAAATTGGAGCAACATCACTTGTAGCATGGCTTAATCTATCATGTCTAATCTTTAAAGCTCTATGACAAAGTTCTAGTCTTTCGTCTAAAATCTCATAGAACCTATCCATATTTTTTTCAGAAGTTAAAGCAACATCAGGCAAGTTAATGGTTACAACACCTTGATTAAATCTACCATAATATTTACCTTTTCCTTCAACATAATTTTTAGCTTTAGCAATATTTCCTAAAGAAATTGACCTATCTGGAGTTAAGAAACTACGGCAACCCATACAAGGATAGCATTCACCTTCTCCAAATTCATTTTTCTTAAGTTCTTTCATTACTTTTTCAGATATATAATCTGGTACCATTCTTTTAGCAGTACATTTAGCAGCAAGTTCTGTTAAATAATAATATTTACCAGTCTTTTTCATGTTATCTTCTTCAAGTACGTATAAAAGTTTAGGGAAAGCTGGAGTTATATAAACACCTTTTTCATTTTTCATTCCAAGAATTCTTTGTTTCAAAACTTCTTCTATAATCATAGCAAGTTCTTCTTTATATTCTTCAGTTTCACCTAAATACATGTTTACACTTAAGAAAGGTGCTTGACCATTAGTTGTAGTCATAGAATTAATTTGATATTGGAAAGTTTGAACTCCATCTATTATTTCTTTCTTTAAATCTTCTTTAGCATATTTTTCACAGTCAGCTTTTGTGAATTTACGTTTTTTATATTTGTTTAAATAAAAATTATAACTATCACGAACAAATGGTGCTAAATGTGTTAAAGAAATTGTACAACCTCCATATTGACTTGAAGAAACAGCTGTAATTAATTGAGTTGCAATCGTCATAGCTGTTAAAAATCTATGAGGTTTTTCTATCATTACTCCATTTATATTAGTTCCATTTTGAAGCATATCCTCTAAGTTAATTAAATCACAGTTATGTAGAGCATTTTGAGCAAAATAATCAGCATCATGGAAATGAATAATACCTGAATCATGAGCTTTAACAATATCTTCAGGAAGTAAAAATCTTCTTGTAATATCTGTACTAGTAATTCCGGCTAAATAATCTCTTTGAACTGTAACAACTTTAGCATTCTTATTAGAATTTTCAGTATTCCAATACTCTGATTCACCATTTACTAATTCTTTTATAGTTCTATCAGTTGTATTACTCTTTCTTACTAATTCTCTTGTATATCTATAAGTTATATATTTTTTAGCAAGTTCATATTTACCAAGAGCCATTATTCTTTTTTCAATAATATCTTGAACATCCTCAACTAAAATTCTTTTTTTATTTAATTTTTCTATATACTTAATAATATTCTTAATTTGAATATCACTAACTCTTTCTGCTTCTTCAACTTCAGCATTAGCTTTGTTAATTGCATTTTCAATTTTTTCTGGTTCAAAATCAACAAATGTACCATCTCTTTTAATTATTTTCATAACTTTTACTCCTCCATATGATAAGTCCATTATAACAAACCAATTGAAATAAAAGTGTTGCATTTGCAACTTTTTAAAAAAATTTACATTTAATTTTTTTAGAATATTTTTTATCCGTTTTTAACCCTTATTTTTAAAGATTTTTATTAAAAAAATTTATTTTTTTCTTTTACATTTTCTTTATAATAATTTACATTTAATTTTACAAGCTAACTTTTTTCTCTTTCTTTTTCCCTTTTAAAATAAGGAAATAAACAATTTTTAAAAATAAAAAGCCAAGAATTATACCTAAAGTATCAATAAAAATATCTATTATACTAGCACTTCTTTCTAAAATAAACATTTGATGAATTTCATCACTTATTGCATAGAAAAAACTAAAAAGAAACGAGATAATATTTTTCTTTTTAAAATTAAAATTATTTAAAGAATTAAAGGCAAAAATATATAAAACAAAATATAAAAATATATGAGCTAATTTTCTAATAAGATAAGTAATATTAATTCCTAAAATACTTTCTAATTTAAGACCAAAATCTCCTAAAAAATTAACAACTACAAGACTATCATTACCTGATAAAGTTCCATTTCTATTAGATAAATAAAAAATTAAAATACACCAAAGTATTAAAACTATAATACTAATTATTTTTTTAAATTTATCTTGATTTAGTATTTTCTTCATAAACCTCTTCACTTGCTTCATTCAAATAATATGCACGCATTGTAACTTCTTGCTCTAAAATTTTTATTTTTTTATCTAAAAGTCTTAATTGCTCTTTAGTCATATATTCCATATACTTATTAATCATTTCTCTTTTAAACTTTTCAACTTCATTTAAAGCTTCAATTATTGCACTTCCAGGGTCTTCACTTGTCTCGTCATTATTATAAATTGTATTTAATAAATCTAATAATTTTTTTATTTTACTATTTATCTTTTTATTAATTAATTTTTCTATAAAACTAGGATTAATAATAATCATTTTATTTACATTAATTGCATCTTTTAATTTTAAGTTTTTACTTTTAGAAGCCATATTAAAACCACTTAACTTATTATATTCAAAATAAGTTATAGTTTTTTTATTTTTTTCTTTAACAATTAAGTAATGAAGATTATTAGTCATTTTTATCCTCCAACAAGTCTGGTCTTAATTCTTTAGTTTTTTTAAGTCTTTCACTATTTCTAAATTCTTCTATTTTTTTATGGTCTCCATTAATTAAAACACTTGGAACTTCCATTCCCCTAAAAATGCGAGGTTTAGTATAAGTTGGATAATCAAGCAAATTATCATTAAAGGATTCATTTTCTAAACTTTTTTTAGTAATAGCTCCATCTAATAATCTAATAATAGCATCACTTACTAACATACAAGGAAGTTCACCACCAGTTACTACAAAATCTCCAATACTTATAAACATATCACATAAAGACTTTATTCTCTCGTCAAACCCTTCGTAATGACCACATATAAATATTAAATGCTTCTTATCTTTAAGTTCATAAGCCATTTTCTGATTAAAAATCTTTCCTTCAGGGGTTAACATAATTACAAAACTATCAGGCGTTCTTATTTTATCTAAGCAATCAAATATAGGTTGACATCTTAAAACCATTCCAGCTCCACCACCATATGGAGTATCGTCAACATGACCATGCAAATCATCTGTATAATCTCTAAAATTATAAAGATTAACTTCTACTAGCTTTTTATCAATGGCTCTTTTAATAATGGATTCATTTAAAAATCCTGTAAACATATTAGGAAAAAGGGTTAAAATATCTATCTTCATAATAAACCAATAACCTCCTCTATTTCAATTTTTTTCTCATGAACTGAAACTTTTTTTATAAGTTCAAAAGGCACATACTTAGAATTAACAACTAATAATTTTTTCTTAGCATTTATCTTAACAATATCTGATACTAAACCTTTAAATTCATTATTAGAAAAAACTTTCATATTTATTAAATCACTATCTAAATATTCTAAAGCATTAAGTTTTAAACTATCTCTATTTATATAAACATAATTTCCTTTTAAAGGCAATATATCATTTATATTTTCAATTCCTTTTAAAGTTATTAAAGAATATTCCTGTTGAGGACGATAAGAATTAATTATAAATTCCTTATTTCCTATTAAAATATGATTATCTTTTTGAAAAGCTCTTTCTTTGTATTTAAAATCCGATAAAATTTTTATTTCTCCTTTAATACCATGCGTTTTAACATATTTTCCTACTTTAACATTTGTCATATTTCACCTATTTAATTCATATAAAAGAATACTAGTTGCTACTCCAACATTTAAACTTTCACACTCTTTATTCATATTAATATATAAGTTTTTATCACATAAATCAAGTAATTCTTTTTTTACTCCTTGGCCTTCATTTCCCATTATAAGAGCAAATTTATTGGCCTTTACATCTTTTACATCAATTCCTTCTAAAACATTAGTTCCAAGAATTAAATAACCTTTATTTTTCAAATCTTTTATAACATCTTTTAAATCTAATCTTTTAATATTTACTTTAAAAAGCATACCTTGGGTACTTCTTATAACTTTAGGATTATATATATCAACTGAATTTAAGTTTAAAACTATATCATGAACATTAAAAGCTACACTACTTCTTATAATTGTTCCTAAATTTCCAGGGTCTCCTATATCATCTAGTAGCAATACTCTATCCCCTTTTATTTCTTTATCCGGAAAATATTTTAAAACACCTATTACTTTAGGAATACTAAGAGTTTCACTTAATTTTTTCATAATATTTTCTGAAACATATGTATAATTAAAATCATAATCTACTTTCATGCCTTCTAATACTAATAAATCAACAAGCATATTTTCTTTTATTGCTTCTTCAATTAAATGACTTCCTTCAATTAAAAACATCTTTTCTAAATCTCTATATTTTTTTACTTTTAACTTTAAATATTTTTTAATTTTAGGATTAGTAAGACTAGTTATTAGCATAAAACCACTTCCACCTATATAATAACATACATATTTTTTTTTATAAATAAAATATAGAAAAAACTTGAAAAAATAATTGAAAATTTAATTGTTTAGATATATAATATGAAAAACAAAGGAGGGATTATCGTTATGAAAGAAAACACTTTAAAAGAATGCAAGGATAAATTAAAAAAAGAAGAATCTAAAATTAGAAAACTAAAAGAAATATATTTAAAGAAATATAGAAATAAATTAGAAGAAAACTACCAAGAACAAGAAAAACTTTTAGAATATGAATATTTTAATAGAACTGATTTGTTAGCTGTTATTACTTATTTAGTTGAAAGAATAGAAAATAGTGCTTATGAACTTTGTTATTATAATCTTACTATGCATCATGAAAAAGAATATCAAGATGGGGATATTAGTAATAGTTTAACAAATTATATAATGGTTTATCTAGCTAAACCTGAAAATAAAGAAGCTGCTTTAAAAGAAATTAAAGAACGTTTTACTTATATTCCTTATGCTAATTTAATTCATCAAAATTCTACAAGTGATAATTACCTACAATTAGCCTTTTATAAACCAAATGACTTAAATTTAATTTCTTATACAATAAATTCACCTACTCCTATTAATATATCTCCTAAAACTGTTAAACAACATAGTTTTATATATGATTATCATTTTAGTTATATAATTGATTTTATTAATCTATTAATAAATTATCGTTTTCAAAAAGAAACTAAAAACCTAGAAATAGACGAAATGTTTAATCTTGCTAATCAATTTATTAATACCTATAAAAACTTAATAGATAATGAAAAAACTAAAACTTTATAAAAAACTATTTGAAATTAGTTTCAAGTAGTTTTTCTTTTCTTAAAATTTCTCTTGATTTTTTAATTTATTTTTTATATTATTTATTTAAGGTCTAATTTATTATTTACTATCGCCTCGTAACTTTAATTCGTGGACCACTCATGCTAACGTGTTCTCGGTTCAGACTTTAGGCGAGGCGAGCAACGATTGGGTTGATTGGTCGCACTTTGGCGTGCGCGCGAGATTTTAATTAAGTCTTTTTGAAGGTTGTATAATTTTTAGTGTGTGTAATGAAAAACATTATATGCACTTTTTTATAAAAAATAAAGACATATAAGTTT
>CANQEQ010000064.1 GCA_947595345.1 uncultured Bacilli bacterium
AGGTTAAAGTAGATGGAAACTTAAATGAAATGAATGTACCACTTGAAGTTGATTATCAAAATTCTTATTATGAAAATGGTAATACTTATTTCATGGTAAGTATAAGTAACTACTTAAATCCAAGTGAAAAAGGAATAGCCTTAGCATCAGCAGATACCATGAAATTGGATATAACTACAACTAACAAAGATGTAGTCTTTACTTATCATGATGATGCCGGAAATAAAAGTGAAGATGGACAAAATTTATCAAGTATCAGTCAAACATATACATTTGAAGAAAACAAAAAAGTAAAAATGCAAGTATTTGTAAATTCAAAAAATGATATAGACTTAAAAACTGATATAAATATTAAGTTAACAAAAAATGATACAGAAAATTATGAGATACTTAAATACATGCATATAAAAGGTGCTAAAGATTATTGTAAGAATAATGGTTTCTCCAACTTTGCAGAGTGCTTATTAGTAAGTGAACAATTAAGTAATAATGTAGAAGAAGCTAAAGAAGAAATAACTAAAAAAGGAAATGTTGATACTAGTAAAACATCACCAGTTATGACCTATGTTGCAACTGAGGAAAAACCTGGTGCAACAGTTCTTCAAGAAGCCGGATGGCTATTTGCATATGCTGATGGAGTAACATTTGATACTAAAACTGGAAATTTCATATTAACAGGAAATTTAAAACAAAATCAAAGTTTAACAAGTGCGATGAATGGAAAGTGGACTTGTGGAGCAAAATTTAATGGGGAATCATGTAGTACAGTTTATCATATAACAAGCATGGAAGGAAATACTATAAAAACAGCAACAAGTAGAACATATCAAATAGCAAATACGATAGGTAGTGAAGTAGGACTATATCAAACAACCGACAATGATGGAGACACATATTTCTATCGTGGCGATGTTAAGAATAACAACGTTAAGTTTGCTGGTTTCTATTGGAAAATAATTCGTATCAATGGCGATGGTTCTATAAGATTAATTTATAATGGAAATCATGCTAATGCAACTAAAATGGAAGCCTCAAGTGTAACTGGTAAAGGTGAAGCATATAATAATCAAGCTTACGATCCAACTTACGTTGGTTATATGTATGGTGAAAATTTTTCTAAAACACCAGTTAAAAGTAAAGATGCTGAATATACAAATATACAAGTAAATACAAAATATACTTTTGGAAAAGGATATACAGGAGATGAAACTTCAAGAACGTTTAAATTAACAAATGCTGATTATACCGGAACATTTACAGAGTGGAATACAGCTAATAAACTCTCAGAAGGTTATAAATATATATGTACGCAATTTGTCTCAGGAAATTGTAGGTTTTTAATGGAGGTAATAAAAGTAAATTCTGCAACTTCAATTCAAGTATATTATTATACATATGGGTCAATGAGTTATGATGGAACAAGACTTGATACAGCTAGCAGTAGTGTTAAAACTATCCTTGAAAACTGGTATACAGAAAATATAGAAACAAGCAATGAATTAAATAAAAATGCAACAGATTACATTAGTTTAGATGCAACATTTTGTAATGATAGAACGTTATCTACTCAAGTTGGAAATGGCGATGGTTTTTCTATGTCACCCCAAACTCGCTATGCTGGTTGGGATAGAATAGTGACTAGAAAAAAGCCAAGTCTTGTTTGTCAAAATATAGTTGATTTGTTCAGTGCTAAAGGAGGTAGTGGAAAAGGAAATAAAAAACTAGATAAACCAATAGGCTTAATAACAGCAGATGAAGCTTCGTTTGCCGGAGGATTACATAATATTTCAAATGAAAATTATTATCTTTATTCAGCAAGTGGTTTTCTTGCAATGACTCCACCAAATTCTTCTTCACCTTTTGCAAATGCGAGATTTGGGTGTGTTGGAGATAGAGGAGAAATTTCTGGTTCCGGTGTTGCTGATAGTACAAAAGGTGCACGTGCAGTCATAAATTTAAAATCTGATGTTTTATTAGCCGGAGGAAATGGAACAATGGATGACCCATATACAGTAAAGTTAGCAAGTTGATTAAGGTAATGAAAGAGAATAGTAAGAAAAAATAAATAAAAGAAAATAGAATAAAAACATAAGTTAGAAAGAAAATAACTTATGTTTTTTGCTAAAATTTATAAATTTTTTTCAACATGTGATTATAATATTACTAGTTATTATCGTTATGATATTAGCAGTAAAAATAAAAGGCACTGTTAACTAAGATTAACAATGCTATACCTTAATTGGTAGGCATTTAGTATAAAACTAAATTGCTTCCTACATATTAAATTATAAATGATAAAAATCAATTTGTAAACAACTATATAAAAATTTGCTAAAATTAGACATTTTGATTATGGACAATAAGAATATAATTAGATATTATTTTGTTTATGTTTTTTTACGACAAAAATTTGAATTTTAAAGTAATAGGTGTTATAATCTATCTAGAAGGAGAGATTTGTTTATGAAAGAAAAAGTAATTAAAGGAATTATAATAGCTGTAATTGTTATTTCGGTTTTAGGTTTAGCATTTTGGGTATCAACTTCATATGGAACCGGAAATGGTAGTAGTGTAAATTTTGAATTTAATGATATAACAATTGACGAATATCTTGAACTTATGAAATCAGAAGAACCATTAATTATTTATGTAGCAAGACCAACATGTTCTTTTTGTCAAAAACAACAACCAATTATTAAAAAAGTCGGTGGAAAATATAATTTAGATATTAACTATTTGAATACTGAAGAATTCTGGGATTACGAAAAAGAAGATTATACGGAAGATGGATATAAATTTATTAATTCTAACCAAGTATATATTGATGAAGGAGGATTTGGAACTCCAAACACTCTTATTGTGCAAAATGGTAAAGTTGTAGATGCAATTTATCAATTAGCTACTGAACAAGAATTAGTTAATTTATTCAATAAATATGGTTTTATAAATGAATAATAAAGTATATCGTCTTGCTAGACGTTTTAAAAGAAAATATTTCGGAACAATAGCTTTTCGCATTTATTCCCATAGTAAAATAGTTGAACAACACTTAAATCCTAATGAAAAATTACTTTATGTCTTCTGTGGTCAAAAAGGTCCATCAAATAAAGAAATTTTCTTAAGTTGTGTAGTTGCCCTTACAAGTGAAAGAATAATAATTGCAACTAAAAGAGTTTTATGGGGCTATTTCCTAACGACAATAACTCCTGATTTATTTAATGATTTAAAAGTTGAATCTGGAATTTTATTTGGAAGAGTAACAATAGATACTGCTAAAGAAGTAGTTTCCATATCAAATTTAGCTAAAGGTTCCTTAAAAGAAGTAGAAACAGCAATTTCAACTTATTTTAAAAAATATCAAGGTATCAAAAAAAGTGAAGAATAAACTTCACTTTTTATATTTCTCTATATAAATCTTTGTTTTTAAAAGGTTCTTTAGGGTCTATTTTATCAGTAAATAAAATTCCATCTAAGTGATCTAATTCATGTTGAAAAGCAACACTTAATTCTTCTCTGGCTCTAATGCGAATTTTATTACCATCCTCGTCATATCCTTCAATTGTTACTCTAGCATAACGAGGTACAATTCCACAAGTTTCTCTATTAATAGATAAACAGCCTTCACCCTCACCAACATAAATCATTTCCTCAGAGTTACTGACAAGTTTGGGATTAAAAATCACATAATTATCAAATTTTCCTTTTTCATATTCATGAACTATTACAAAATATCTTTTAGGGATACCAAGTTGAACAGCAGCTAAACCCATTCCTGGTCTTAAATTATATTTTTCAGCTAATTCTTCAATTTGGCTATTAGTAAGAAGTTCAATCATATCATGAACTCTTTTTTTATCTTCTTTAGAAATTGGAAATTTTACTTCTTGGCTTTGGGTTCTTAAGATTTTTTCTTTTTCATCTAAAATATCTTCCATTTTTAGCATATTAAATCACCACTTCTCGCTTATTTTAACATAAAAAGTTGAAAAAGTAAATCATAACTTATAGTTTTACAAAAATTCCAAAATAAAAAGGGAAAAACTATTTTCCCCATCTAGTACCAATAATTATAACTAGTAAAATAAATAATACAATGATAATAGCATAATTAGAATTATTGTTATAACCATAACTTGGATATACGTAACCAAAGTTACCAGTATTTCCACAAGAATTACCATATCCATAATTTGGATAGCCACCGTAATAATACATAATATTACCTCCTTTATTATCTATAATAGTTTACGTATTAAGATAAAAAAGGTTATTATGTATGACTAGATATTATTAGATAATTTAATAATTTCACTCATAGAATCGTCTTTAGCAACAATGTTTTTATGACATAATTTGCATTTTTCACACTTATAAATAATTTTATAAGTATCTTTAAATTTTTCAATTCCAACAGGTTTTAATAAACCATGACAAGAGTTCATTCTATCTCCTGGATTTATATCAACATGTTTAGAATACAAACAATATGGACAATGGTCTCTAGCACTATAATTTAATTTAGAAACTAATTTTCCACAATTCTCACATAAAAATTCTTCGTCAACCATATTAAATTTTTTCATATCATCACGAGAAAAATTATATAACTTTAAATAAAACTTGTAAATAAAAATAATTATAATTTTTGTAAAAATTATTGTAAGAGATATTTAGTTATGCTATAATTTATTATGATAATAGGAGAGAATATGAAAAAAGTATTATATATATTAATGGTAATGATAGTAGGTCTAAGTATTAAAAATGTAAATGCTTATACTGTTCCTGCTTGTACTGCTAAAGAAATGGATAGACTTCGTGAACTTGCAAGTAATGTTGAATTTAAAACGGAGTATGATATAGAAACTGTTGATAAAGAAAATAAAGAGTTAGTTGTAAATTATAAAATTCAAATAGTAAATTTTGATAAAGATTTAAAAATTCATTACAATAGTAAATTTGGAAGTTCAAGTGAAGACGAAATTCTTGACAATACAACTACTAATATAACTGGGGTAGCGCCTGGTGATACTTATACTTTTAAAATTTATTCTTATACAGATAATTTATGTACTGACGAGGTATTAAAAACGGTAGCTGTTACTTTACCTAAATTAAATGAATATTATTATTTCAATAAAGAAAAGTGCGACCAAAATCCAGATTTTAAATATTGTAAAGAATTTATGGACGTAGGTGATTTATATTTTGAAGATATTGATAAAGAATTTGACGAATATCTAAATCCTAGCACTAATAACCCAGTTAGTAAGGCTTTAGGTGGTAATATTCCTCTATACTTAATTATTGGTGGAGGAGTATTAGTTGTAGGTATTGTTGCCGTAGTTATATTTTTAATTATTAAGAAAAAGAAAAAGGACGATTTATAAGAGGTGTGTATGAAAAATATAAAAAAAGTAGTTTTTTGCATTTTAATTTTAACAATTTTAATAACACCTTTTTTTGCATTTTTAAATGTAAAAGCAGCTGAGCCTCAAAGAGGAGATTTAAGGTGTCCTCAGGTGAAAGAGACTAATGTTTCATGCGTTGAACATAAAAATGGTAGTGGTGTTGTAACTAGTGTTGACCTTGTTTATAAATATACAACTAAAGAAGGTGGAACAATAAATATAACTAAAACAGTTACAAAAAAGTTAAATGACCTTGGACATTATGATGTTCAATTTAAAGTAAGTGGTAAAAATGTATCTCAAAAGAAAACTCTTGACAAAGTCTATATTGCAGTTATCTTAGACGTTTCAGCAACTAATGCTGGTCAAATTGGAAATGTTCATAATGCTGCTAAAGATTTTGCTTCTACTTTAATTCCTGACAGTGAAAACGATGGTAGTTCAAGTTATTATTTAAAACTAATTGAGTTTGGTTCTGATGCTTGTGCAAGATGGAATCATGGTACACAAGGCTTTACTAACTATAATTTTAGTAGTGCTGGTTTTGGCAATAGTTGTGGAGGGAAAAAGTCCTTTATTGACGAGGCTTTTGGTATAGTAAATTTCCCAAAAGGTGATGAGAAAAAATATATATTCATTTTTGGTGATGGTAGATATTGGTCACCAAATGATACAAAACCAAGTGATGCTGTTAATAAGGCTAATGGTTTTAAAAACAGTGGAGTTACAATATTTGGAGCTAGATTTGAAGGAAGCTGCCGTGGTTGTAGCTTAACTTGGAGAGAAGCTTGTAGAAATGCTGGATGTAGTTCAGGTAATAGTTATTATACTTGTGATACAACTATGATGCAAAAATTAGTTTCTAAATACTATGGACCTTCTGGAAATTTAAGTGCTCAATTTAAAAGCATTGCTGAAGAAATAAAAGGTGAAGTTGAAGAAAATGCTTCTTCTTATACAACTGATTTAACCGATAGAATAGGAGACGATTTCTATTTAACTGACGATGTTGGTAATTATCAAAGATTTAATGTAGGAAAACTTAGAGAAAACTGGACTTCTCCTAAATTTGAAATTGAAATAGACCAATATGTAAAAGGAACTGACGAGAATGGTGGAGGTTGGCATGAAA
>CANQEQ010000065.1 GCA_947595345.1 uncultured Bacilli bacterium
TTTTTTCATACCTCCTTGTCCCTATTTTCTAATACCATATTACTACATTTTTTTCTCTTTTTCAAGTACTTTTATTTCATATTAAAACACATGAACATTTTTATTATATTTTATTCATGTGTCTAAATTTATCAAATTTAATCAAATAAGGATAATTGATTTGATTCAGGCAAACCTTCTAATACTTTCATAGAACGTAGTTTTTCAATTAAGGTAGCTGAAACTTTACCACGTTTTTGAAAATCTTCTATACTTAAAAATTCTCTTTCTAATCTTTCAGCACATATTGTTTTACCAACGGTATCTCCCAAACCATCAATAGCTCTAAAAGGTGGTATTAAAGTATTTTCTTCATTATCAGATTTTATAAATTTAACAGCATCTGATTTATTCAAATCAAGATTACTAAACTTTATTCCTCTAGCTGTAGCTTCTAAAGCAATTTTTAAAGATTCTAAAACATCGCCTTCCTTTTTAGTAATTTCATAACCTTTATTTTCTAAATCTTCAATTTTCATTTTTATAGCATCATAGCCTTTAATCATAGTTTCAATATCAAAATCAACTACTCGAATAGAAAAGAAAGTTGCATAATAATTAAGAGGTTGATAAACTTTAAACCAAGCAATACGCATAGCACTCATAACATAAGCACAAGCATGAGCTTTTGGGAACATGTATTGTATTTTATGGCATGATTCAATATACCAATCAGGAATATGATTTTCTTCCATAACATGTTTCCATTCTAACCATTTTTCCGGTTCTTTTTTAGGTTTTCCTTTACGAACAAACTCCATTATTTTAAAAGCATCTTTAGGTTTTAGGCCATGATTTTTTAAATATACCATAATATCGTCACGACAACCAATTACTTCTTTAAATTCACATATTTTATTATCAATTAAAGTTTCAGCATTTTGATTCCATACATCTGTACCATGGGATAAACCAGATATTTTAACCAGTTCTCCAAAAGTTTTAGGACGAGCCTTAATTAACATATTAATAACAAAGTTAGTTCCCATTTCCGGAAGTCCAAGAGTTCCGGTTTCACATTTAATCTCTTCTTTGGTAACTCCTAAAGCATCAGGTGATGTTAGTAAACTTAAAATTTTGGGGTCACTCATAGGAAGAGTTGTTACATCAATTCCTGATAAATCTTGAAGCATTCTTAAAATCGTTGGGTCATCGTGTCCTAGTATATCAAGTTTTAAAACATCTTGGTCAATGGCATGATAATCAAAGTGGGTAGTTCTCCAAGGAGAAGTTATATCATCAGCTGGATATTGGAAAGGCGTAAAATCAAAGACATCCATATATGATGGAATAACAACAATTCCACCAGGATGTTGACCAGTTGTTCTTTTAACTCCTGTGCACCCTATGGCTAATCTGTCAATTTCAGCTTGATGGATATTGTCAACTCGACCTTTTTTCTCAAAGTAACCCCGAACAAAACCTTTAGCTGTTTTATCTGCAACTGTACCAATTGTACCAGCTCTATAAACATTATCTTCTCCAAATATTACTTTAGTATAAGCATGAGCACTTGCTTGATTATCACCTGAGAAATTTAAGTCAATATCCGGAACTTTATCAGCATTAAAACCTAAGAAAGTAGCAAATGGCATATCTTGACCTTCTTTAGACATTAATTCATGGCAATTTGGACATTCTCTATCCGGCAAATCATAGCCACTTGCTGAATAATCAATAGAATAACTCTTACCATTCTCGTCTTCAAAGAAACTAGCATGACATTTCTTGCACAAATAATGAGCAGGAAGGGGATTAACCTCTGTAATTCCCATCATAGTAGCTACAAAACTAGAACCAACAGAACCACGAGAACCTACTAAATATCCCTCATCATTAGAATGCTTAACTAACTTTTGAGCAATTAAATAAATTACATCAAAGCCTCCACCAATTATTCCTCCTAATTGTTTTTTAGTTTCTTTATTCAAATAATCTTCGTCTTCTATCTTATCAGGAGCCTCCGTTTTTAAACTTTCAATAAATTCTTCTTTTGTTAATTCAAATACTGTATCATAGCCAGCTTTAATAACCTTAGATAATTCTTCTTGAAAGTTTTTATCAAGAGCTTCTGGACTAAAATCAGGATGTTCTTTTTTCATTTTATTTTTAACAAGTGATAAAATTCTATCTCCATATAACTCTTGAGCAATACGTTCTTCTATACTTCTTGGAAGAGGATTACCATACATACTATGTGCTTTAGTAAATACCATATTATATACATCTTCTCTAGAATTTGGAATACGAGGTGCAAACGGAATTCCCCCGGTATCAATTATAACCTCAACTTCTTCAATTAAATCAGCTATTTTTAAAGTATTATCAATTACTATTTCATTTCTCGTATTAGAATCTAGAAAACTAAAATCATTAAGCATTTCCTCAGTAGTTCTAAAATGATAACTTGGGATAGATGTAATATCACGTTTTGCAAGAGGATGCAACCCTCCACCTGGTAGTTTCTGATTAACAATAATTTCTCTATAGATTTTATCTTCTCTTGTAATATGATGCACATCCCCGGTTGCTACTATATATTTTCCGGTATCTTTCGTTAAACGAATAATTTTTTTAATATGACTAATAACTTCTTCTTGAGATTTAAAGTCCCCCATTTGAATTAAATGTGAATAACATTCCGGTGGTTGAACTTCTACATAATCATAGAAGCCTATAATATCACGCATTTCTTCATCAGTTTTACTACGACCTTCAACAAATACTTCAGATTCATAACAACCTGAACCAATTAATAATCCCTCACGCATTTCTTCTATTTCACTTCTTAAAATTCTAGCAGTTTTATAAAAATGCTTAGTGTTGGCAATAGAAATAATCTTGAATAAATTTTTTAAGCCTACTTTATTCTTTACTAAAATATTTACATGATAAGAACGACCAAATTTATGGATTTCGTCTTTATTAATCAATTTATCTAAATCACTGATTTTTATTATATTAATGCTTTCTAGTTTCTTCATCATTTTATGAAAAACAAGACCGGTTGCAAGAGCATCGTAATCACCTCTATGGTGACTAGCTTCGTCAAACTCTACTCCATATCTTTTAGTTATAGCTGAAAGTCCATGTCTTGTAGCATCTGTATCTAAAACTCTTGATAAAGCCAAAGTATCTATAACAATATTTTTAAATTCTCCTAAATTATATTTTTTATAACACATTTCAATGAAGGACGTATCAAATTTAGCATTATGAGCTACCATTGGTAAATCTCCTACCCAACTTATAAACTCTTTAATAGCTTCTTCTTCATTAGGACAATCATTAACCATTTCATTAGTAATACTAGTAACATTTGTAATTCTTTCAGAAATTGGTTTAGGTGGCTTAACTAACATATCAAATTTAGATGTAATTTCTCCATTTTTTAATTTAACAGCTCCAATTTCAATAATTGAGTCCCCTGAGGCTGCATTAAAACCTGTTGTTTCAAGGTCAAATACTACATACTCTAAATCTAATAATATATCTTCATTGGAACGTCTTACTATTTCTACATTATCGTCAACTAAAGTTAACTCGGTTCCATATATTACTTTAAATCTTTCGTCCTCACTTTTTCCTTTATTGTATTCTTTTATCATATTATAAGCGTTAGGAAAAGCTTGACAACAAGAATGGTCTGTAATAGCAATTGCCTTATGTCCCCATTTAATAGCTTGTTCTATTGATGCAACTCCATGTTTAGAAATAGCACATACACCATCCATCGCACTCATCATTGTATGGGTATGAAGTTCAACTCTTTTTACTTTGCTATTATCCATTATTTCTTCTTTAACATGATTAGATACATTTATAGCATTAACATTTAAAACTAATTCATTATTAGAATAAGAATCTATTTTAGTATCTCCTCTAAATTTATACCAAACTCCAGATTTTAATATTTTCATTAATCTTTCATATTCATCAGTTGAATTTAAGAAAATCTTAGCATACATACTATCTGTATAATCAGTTATTTCTAAAGTAATTATTTTAAAATTACTTTTACTAGATTCAAATACTGCAACTGAAAAAACTTCACATTCTACTACGATATTTTCATTTTCAAGAACAATATCTTTTAAAGAAATATTACTATCTTCTATTACATCACCATAATAGGCTCTAGGGTCATCGGCTGTTACGATTTTTTTTCTTCTTGGAGTATATTTTTTACTTTGTTCATTATTAGGAAATTCTACTTCTTTCGGAGTTTCTATATCTGAAACACTATCATTTATCATTTTAACAACTGAATCACGGGAGTCATCATCTTCATAGATTGTCAAAGGTTCATAACCTAATTTAGTTAAGTTAAAATTAATTTCTTTTAAATATTCTTCTATTTGTTTAACTTCTCCATGATTATAAGCAACAATATAATTATTATTAGAACCATTTATTTTTAATCTATCTTTTAAATATCCTACAAATTCCGGTACAAATAATTTATAATATTCTTCTAAATATAAACTTTTATCGCCTGTATTTTCAATATATATATAAACTTTGGTATTAAAATATTCTTCTATTTTCTTTTTGAAATCTTCATAATCTTTTGGTTTTAACATTATATCAGTACTTAAATAAATATCTATACTATTTTTTTTATTAGAAACAGTTACTTTTTTTAAATTAATATCTTTATATTTTTTTTGTTCACTTTCTTCTATATGTATTGTATTAAGAAATTTTTGTATTGCACTTTCCATATTATTACTACCTACTTTATATCCTTTCTTAACTTTTGATTTATTTTTATTATAACACTAGATTATAAAAAATAATATTTAGTTTACTTATTTTTTTCATTAATTACTTATTTTTTTCATTAATTATTTTTAATAAAGTTAAAACATAAATTATATTTTCTTATGAATTTAATAATTTATTCCTTTTTTCCATCAAGTTGACTTAATTGTAACATAAATTAATTTTCTTTGCTCAACAACGATTTTATAATGGACAAAAAAATAAACTATATTTTCTATATTTTATAAGACTTTCAAGATTATTTATTAGTTGTTTAAATAAAATAAAAAAAGAAGTGACAAATTTATATTCATCACCCCTTAAAGTACAAGAACCTTTTCTTATAACTCATGTATCTCTATTTTCTTTTATTTTTTATTTTATTCTTATTTATTCTCATTCATTACCTTAACTAACTTGCTAACTTTACTGTATATGGGTCATCCATTGTTCCATTTCCGTTTTTAACTAATACATCTTTCTTTAAATTAATAACTGCACGTAGACCACTAGTACTGGTAACACCATATTCGTGAAAACTACCAGTAGGAACATAAGCAAACTCATTAGCAAAAACATTATATGTGCCAATATTAGCAGCTGTCATTGTCCAAAAAAAATGTTCTGCATATAAGTAATATCTTTCGTTTTTGGTATCATATAAACCACCGGCTAATGCTATTTCATCAATAGTAATTAAGCCTATCGGCTTCTCTAATTTTTGGTTACCTTTTCCTTCACTACCTCTAACACTAAATAAATCTTGCTCTGCATCTGGACACACTAAACTTGCTGATTTATTATTAACATTTCTATACCATGCTCCATAGTAAGTATTTGGTGCAGTTGTATAACCATCGCCATTTCCTTCTTGAATTGATAAACTTCTGTCATTGCAAAAAGTTGCATTATTACTTACATAATTAGTAATATTTATTCCATTCTCATTTTTAATTGAAAAAGTATTTTTATACCAATTTTCAAGTTGTGTTTTTGCATTACTATTGGCTGTATCCTCTTTAGTTGCTTCATAACTTGTTGAACCGTATGTCCAAAAATAGGTATTAACCGAAGTTGCATTGTTAAATTTTGTTATTTCCATTAAGAATTGACACGCTCCATCGGGTGTTGTAGATTTACAAGTATATTTATAACCTTCTTCAAGTTTACCTGCTGTGTTCCACTCACTAAATGTTCCAGAATAATTAGCTCCAGTTAATGTAAATGTTTTATCAGTTGGGTTTTGTGTATATCCAGTTCCAAAATAATATTTTGTATTTTCTTGTATATCTCCATGATTTGCTTCTTTACTTTTAACTGGTTCATTTGAAAAATTGTCTCCATACATATAACCTACATAGGCTGGGTCTGCTAATCTTAAGTTAAATTGCTCACCTTTTCCAGTTACAGAAACTTGGTCCCAATCAGTAGAATTAACTTTTGTTCCATTATAGATTAATCTTATTGAACCATCGCCATTTATTCTTACGATTTTCCAGTAAAAACCAGCAAATTTAACATTATTATTCTTTACATCTCCACG
>CANQEQ010000066.1 GCA_947595345.1 uncultured Bacilli bacterium
ACTTCTTTACTTCCTGCTTCAACCATGTTAATTGCTTCAATAGTACCAGCAACTGTTAAATCAATATCACTTTCTTCACTTTCTTTTACAGTAGGATTGATAATAAACTTACCATTTACACGTCCTACTTTAACTCCAGCAATTGGTCCATCAAAAGGAACTTTAGAAATACAGGTTGCTAAACTTGAACCAAACATAGCTGGCATTTCAGGTGGTGAATCAGGGTCTACTGATAACACAGTATTAACAACTTGCACTTCATTTCTAAAATCTTCTGGGAACAATGGACGCATTGGTCTATCAATCATACGAGCAGCTAAAGTTGCAGCTTCCGTTGGACGACCCTCACGTTTAATAAATCCTCCTGGAATTTTACCTACTGAATATAATTTTTCTTGGTATACTACCATAAGTGGAAAAAAATCACTTAATAAATTAGCTGTTTCAGAAACACAAACAGTTGATAATATAACGGTATCATTAAAACGAACTAAAACTGCTCCACTGGCTTGTTTAGCTAATTCTCCAACTTCAACTGTAATCTTTTTTCCATAAAAATCTTTTTCAAATACTTTCTTCATAATTCTCCTATTCCAAAAAATAAAGACACTAAAAAACAAGTGTCTACTTTCTTAATCCTAATTTGTTTATTAATTCACGATATCTACTAACATCTTTTTTAGCCAAATAATTTAATAAACTTTTTCTTTGACCAACTTTCTTTAGCAAACCACGTCTTGAATGGTGGTCGTGAATATGAACTTTTAAATGTTCAGTTAAAGCATTAATTTCATTTGTTAAAATTGCAACTTGTACTTCTACTGAACCAGTATCATGTTCATCTCTTCTAAACTTTTTAACAATTTCTGTCTTTTTATCTTTTGTTAAAGCCATAATTTCCTCCTTTATATTATATTCGCTAATTCACTGATAGGGTTGAGGTATCCCTAACAAAGAATTAGTAAGCATTAATAATATACCTTTTTTTTTGAAATAATGCAAGTGTTTTTAATATTTTTTTAATTAATTTTAAATACCTGTCCTCTAATACCATAATATATTCTACTTTTTTTATAAGATTACCAAAAAATAACTTATAATTTCTTATAAGTTATCAAATTATTAATATTCATATAAACCATGAATTTTACTAATTTCAACATCAGTTAAATCGTCAAGAACCCATTTATCTTTTTCTTTATGAAGTGTTAAATTCAAAGTATATGTTACTTTATCTTTAGCTTTTTCAAGTTCACCTAACCTATAATCATTAAATTTCTCATTATCGGTTGTTCCTTCTTCATTTTTAAATTCACTTTCATGTTCATTTAAGTAAGCATCTACATCATCCATAATTTTTTTATAATCAAATACTTCAATTTCAACTTCAACTGTTGCATGAGCTCCATCAATGGTTTCATTTTTAACTTCATATGATAAATGTTGATATTGTTTCTTTAATATCTCACGATAACGTTCCTTTTGAGTAGTTGTCATTACTGTTTCACTAAGAAGAGTCTCGTCTAAATCTTTTAAAACTTCACTATCAAGTGTTACATAATTATTAAGCATCGCTTCAACTCTTTTAGTTGGTGTATTCATTAAATCATTATCACAAGCTGTTAAGAAAATTATCATAACTAATGCTATTAATATTTTTTTCACTTTATCCCTCCAATTATAATATGGGAAAAATTTAGTAAAATATACAAAAAAATAGTCTACCTAAGTAAACTATTTAATTATTAATTTATAGCATCCATTATGACTAAATTAATAATATTATCTAATTCATCTGTTTTAGATAAATTAATATCACTTTTAATTATTTCTTTATTTTTTTCTATTAAATTAAGTAGTCTTTGCATACGTGGTAATAAATGTTTATTCTCTAAATTAGAAGTTATAATTTCAAGATTAGATAACTTGGAATATTTTCCATAATCACTATTCTTGATATAAGCTTCATATAAATGTTTAAAGGAATATACATCAATTGAATTAAATCTATCATCTTCTAAAACTTTTATTGTTGTATATAAATAGTTATTTTTAATAGATTTATCTAATATTGTTTCTCCATTTTTATTTTTTATATTAGGAATAAAATCATTATTATTAAAAACATACTCAATTATTTCTTTCACATTATAATAGTTAATCCCAACTAAAATATGTGCTAAGGTATCTCCATCTTTATTTTGATGGTTAATATCTACTTTATCAATGTATTTTAAAACTAAATCATATTTTTTATTCTTTAGTAAATACATGATTACATTATTACCTTCTGTATCTTCTGTATTAAAATCAAAGTTTTCTTTACTTATGATTTTATTTACTACCTCCATATCATTCTCTTTAATTAAAGAGAAAATCAGGGATGGATCACTGTCACAAAGACTTTCAGCTTGCATTATTGAATAAAACATAAATTCCTCCTCTTTTAAGTGACACGGCTTACTATTCTAACAAATCTCGTCTAATTTGTCAAATTAATGAGTTCTTTACTTAGTACTAGCTAATTTAACTAATTCGTATAATCGTCTGTGTTTTTCATTAACTTCTTCACTCAAAGATAACATTAAGTCTGAAAATATTTTATCAATATCACTTGAATTCTTATCAAAAAATTCAAAATATAAATAACTAAGTTTGGTTTTATCTTGTTCTTTATAAGCATTTTTTATCTCGGTTGTTAAATATTTTTTTATTTTAGTTTCTTCTCTTGTTAAAAAGGTATAATTTCTTTTTACTCCCAATATATTATATGCAATATCTCTAAAATTACATCTTTTAGAAATATCTATGGTATCATAGGCTTCGTCTAAAAGTAGGTCGCTTACTTTAGAAATAACATAATTATCATTTAATAAAATGGCAACTGTTCTATAAGTATCAGTTAAAATACAAGCATACTTAATTGTTTTAACTTTTTTATTATCAAATACTTCAGTTTTGTTAAGTATTTCCATTACAATAGGGTCTTCTATTTGAACTTTTTTATTTAATATTTCTTCAAGTACTCGAGCTTCAACTTTAATAACTGGAATTTTTTTTATATGCAAGATATTATCATTTTTTTCCCATTCATAAAATTCTATAAAATCATTATTAAAATTTAATAAAATATCATATATGTATATCATTTAATCTCCTTTTTTAAAAATTGCTATTGTAATTAAAATTAATCCTAAAATAGCAAGTAAACATTCAAATCTTTTTGTTATAAAAACTAAGTAGTCTATGATAGTATATCCAATTGTTAAATAATTTAGATATAGAATTATATACATAAACCCTATAATCATAAACCCAAATCCTATTAAAAAGAGAAATAAATTAATCACATTCCACCTAATAATAGTTTATTTTCTACTCATTAATATTATGATTAATAAAAACTTTTTTATACAAAAAAGAAATTAACTTTTTATAGTCAATTTCAAATTTTTTTCTATTTTCTTTTTTATTTATTTTTCTTACTATTCTCTTTCATTACCTTAATTAATTTGCTAACTTTACTGTATATGGGTCTTCCATTGTACCATTTCCACCTGCAAGTAAAACTTCTTTCTTTAAATTAATTACTGCACGTGCACCACGTGATGAATCAGCAACGAAGCTAGCACTTGTATCACCAGTCGAACGAACAAGGAAAGAAGCTGCATCAGCTCCCCATGCATAGAAGAAATGAGGCGACATAGTCCAAAAGTACTGGCCTGTATATAGATAATATCTTTCGTTTTTGGTATTAAATAAACATCCGGCTAAGGATACTTCATCAGCTGTTAATAAACCTATTGGTTTATCTAATTTTCCATTTCCCTTTGAAGCTCCATTCACACTAAATAAATCCGTTTCAGTTGGACATCTTAGGCTAGCTGCTTTATTAGTTACATTTCTATAGTATGCTCCATAATAAGTTGCTGGAGCAGTTGTATAACCATCTCCATTTCCACCTGCTAATGACAAACTTCTATCATTACAAAATGTTGCATTTGTTTCTATATATTTATCTGCTGTTTGACCTCCTTCATTAGCAACAGCTAAAGTATTTGTATACCAATTTTCAAGTTGAATTTTAATATTACTACTTGCATTGTCTTTTCTTGTTGCTTCATAACTTGTTGAACCATATGTCCAAAAATATGTTTTAACTAAAGTGGAATTAGTAAATTCTGTTATTTCCATTAAGAATTGGCATGTACCAGTTGCTGACGTTGATTTACAAGTATACTTATAACCATCCGCAAGTTTTCCAGCTGTATTCCATTCTGTAAATGTTCCTTGATAATCAGCATTTGTTAATTTAAATGTTTTAGCTGAGTTATCACTTGTATATGATTTGGCAAAATAATATTTAGTATTGGCTTGTATATCTCCATAATCTGCTGTTGTTTTACTCTTAACTGGTTCTGTTGAAAAACTATCTCCATACATATAACCAACGTAAGCTGGATCAGCATATCTCGTATTATAAACAACTCCAGACCCGGTTACAGATGAAGCATCGTAACCATTAGAGTTGGCTTTGGTTCCATTATATAGAAGTCTAACACTTCCATCACCATTAACTCTTACTACTTTCCAATAGAAACCTGCAAATTTTACATTATTGTTCTTGACATCTCCACGATAGAAATATGTATCTCCATCATTATCTGTTGTTTGATAAAGTCCTACTTCACTTCCTATAACATTGGCTATTTGATATGTTCTACTACTTGCAGTTTTTATAGTATTTCCTTCCATTGAAGTTATATGATAGACTGTTCCACAATTTATTACATTATTTCCAGTTGTTCCACATGTCCATTTATCATTCATTGCACTTGTTAAACTTTGTACTGTTTTCACATTTCCTGATAATGTAAATGTTCCATTATTAGTATTAAAAGTTGCATTATCTCCATATGTCCATGAAAAAGCTGCATTTTGTGGTACACTTGCACCTATTTTTTCCTCTGTTGCAACATATGTTATTTCAGGTGCTGTTTTATCTAAGGCTGGTGCACCTTTAGCTTGAATTGCTTTCTTAGCTTCTTCTACATTATTACTTAATTGTTCACTTACTAATAAGCACTCTGCAAAGTTGGAGAAACCATTATTCTTACAATAATCTTTAGCACCTTTTATATGCATGTAT
Source organism: uncultured Bacilli bacterium (assembly GCA_947595345.1). Taxonomy (GTDB): domain Bacteria; phylum Bacillota_I; class Bacilli_A; order RF39; family UBA660; genus RUG591. The sequence continues at coordinate 5,150 of CANQEQ010000066.1, forward strand.
TTAAGTATCTCATAATTTTCTGTATCATTTTTTGTTAACTTAATATTTATATCAGTTTTTAAGTCTATATCATTTTTGGAATTTACAAATACTTGCATTTTAACTTTTTTGTTTTCTTCAAATGTATATGTTTGACTTATACTTGATAGGTTTTGTCCATCTTCACTTTTGTTTCCTGCATCATCTTGATATGTGAATACTACATCTTTGTTTGTTGTAGTTATGTCAAGTTTCATTATATCTGAACTTGCAAGTCTTATTCCTTTTTCACTTGGATTTAAGTAATTACTTATACTTACCATGAAATAGGTCTTCCCATTTTCATAATATGAATTTTGATAATCAACTTCAAGTGGTACATTCATTTCATTTAAGTTTCCATCTACTTTGACTTTGAAACTAGCATAGCTATTATTCCATACATCTGTTGTGTAATCTACATTTTGATTTCCTATTGTTACACTCTCGTCTATCCACAAACGAAGTGAATAATCTTTTGTATATGTATCTGTATTTGCTCCTATTTTCTCTACCCATATTCTTGTATCATTTAAGGTTTTATATCTATTTGCATTTACAAGTACATCTTCGCCACTTATTAAGTAGACATCTATATCTTCATCTTTTAATCTCGTCTTAGTTTCTTGTTCTTCTCCATAAACTATGCTTATTCCATAATAGATGTCTTTCTTGCTTTGGTTCTTACCACTTATTGTAAAAT
>CANQEQ010000067.1 GCA_947595345.1 uncultured Bacilli bacterium
TCAATACTTAATGTATCAACTGTTATCTTTACTTACTTTTTTGTATCTACACACACTATTTGACAATTATCCTTTTTGAATTACTAAGGTATTAAAAAAGAGATTAAAAACAAAATTAGTCCTTAGGTTTAACCTAAAAAACAAAATATAGATGTTTAATAAATTAATTTATTAAACTTAAACTATATTAAGCATAATTAGTTTCTAATATATGCCTTTTTATAAAAAAATAATGAGAAAAAAACTCTCATTATTTTTCTTTAACCTCATTATATTCAGCTAATTTATCAAAAGTTTTATGAACTTCAACATCGTATTTAATCATATCACGACCGCCAAGTTCTTTAATAATATCTTCTTCTTTAGCATTATACTTAGAAGCCATATCTTTTATTTCTTTATCTATATCTTTATCAGTTGCTTTAATATCTTCTAATTTCATAACTTCTTCTAAAATTAAACGATATAAAACATTCTTATGAGCTTCGCTTTCAAGTTGTTTTCTAAGGTCAGCTTCAGTAGTTTTCGTGAATTCATAATATAAATCTAAAGTTATTCCTTGATATTTTAAATTCTCTTCAGCTCTTTTTAAAAGATTAGTTACTTCTTCTTCTATCATTTCATCAGGAATATCTACTACTGTATTTTTACTAATAGCTTCCATCATATCATCTACAAATTTGTTTTCAGCATCAGTTGTCTTATGAGCTAAAAGATGTTCTTTAATATTTTCTTCAAGTGTTTCTTTAGAGTCAACTCCCGGAAGAGCTAAATCTTCAAAGAATTCTTTATCTAAAGAACGATTTTTCTTAACTTTAATTTCATGAACTTTAACCTTGAAAACTGCTTCTTTTCCTTGTAAATCTTTAGCATGATAATCAGCTGGGAATGTTACTTTAACATCTCTTTCTTCTTCTTTTTTAGCACCAACTAATTGTTCTTCAAATCCGGGAATAAAAGTATTACTTCCAAGAACTAATGAATAATTTTCACTACTTCCACCATCAAACTTAACTCCATCAATTGTACCTTCATAATCAATTATAAGAGTATCTCCAAGACTAGCTTCACCATCTTTAATTTCAAGTTCAGCATAATGTTCAAGTAAATGTTCTATTTCGTGATTAATTTCTTCTTTTGTTACTTTTACTTTATCACGTTTTACTTTTAAATCTTTATATTTCTTAATTTCTACTTGAGGTTTAGTAATAATTGTAAATTTAAAAACAATCTTATCCTTATTAATATCTAAAGGCATAACTTTAGGCTCAACAACTGGTGTTAAATTATCCTTTTCAATTGCCATTTTAAAAGCCTTATCTACTACTAAATCAGCAGCATCTAAAAATAAACTTTCAATTCCAAACTTTTTAACAAACACATCCATTGGTGCTTTACCTGGTCTAAATCCATCTATTTTAGCATTTTTATTTTGTTTTTTATAAGCACTTTCTAAAGCTTCTTGTCAATCTTTTCCCTCAATTGTAATTTCTATCTCATGCTTATTTTTTTCATTTTTCTTTTCCATATTTCCTCCAACACGTCATATTATACCTTAAGTAAAGCAAGTTTTCAACCTTAATTTACTATTTTCTTAATATCACTTACATAAGTTGTATTAATAATTCCATAACGAGGTAATTTATATTTATCACTTCCAACCTTTATTTTAGTACGTCCTCCAATAAAGGCCATCTCAAATCCAGCTTCTTTTAATAAACTTATAGCATAATCATTATATTCAAAGAAAGGATAACAGAATACTGTTGAACCATTTAATTGTTCTCTACTCTTTCTTAAATCTTCTAAGATTTTATCCCTAGCCATACACTTAATTGGTCCTCCTTGACCTCCAGGACAAACTCCCGTTTTATGCATATCATAAGAATGTGAATGAAGTTCAATACTTGGAGACTTATAATTATCAGGATTTCCAACTACACCTATTAAAAAGATAGTAGCATGCATATTTAATTCCTCTAAAACTTTAATAGAAGCTTTTGTAAAGTAACCATCATCAATTGTTATTAAAACTGTTTTTTCAGGTAATCTTATCTTGCCATCTATAAATAAAGAAATATCATTCATAGTTGCTGTATAAAAACCATTATCTTTTAAATAAGACATATGTTCTTTAAATTGTTTATCACTTAAACAAATCGTAGTATTCCAACTTTTACATTTTTCTGCTTCTTCTATATCACTTGAATCATATACATAATGATAAACTAAAGCAGCTATTCCACTTGTATATTTTAAATTGGTGTTATTATTTTTATAAACCTCTGCTTCATCTTTTTTAATATAATATAGTTTATCTCGATAAATTATTCCATAATAATTAGTATCTTTTATAATAATAGGAAAATCCATTGACTCGTTAAGGGTAAACTCTAAATTATCATTTAGATAAAAATTTGTTTTCTCTTTGGTCTTTATACTTTCATTAAAAGGAACATAGTTAGTATATGTAGGAGATGAAGTCTCTTCTTCTTCGGTATTTATATATTCTTCTAAATCTTTATAATCAATATAAAAATCAAAGTCTTTTAACTTAAAATAACCTTTTTCATTATTTTCAGTTTCTATAAGTTCTAAAACTAAATCTTTTTTAATTAAACCTGCTTCTAAAAATTTATTATCTTCTAATTTATATAAAGTTTTATCCTCTTTTAATTTAACAGTATCAAAGAAATAGTCATTATAATTAATAACTTCTTTAATAGTTTCTTTGCTTCCTTCTTTAATTTTATCAACAAAACTTGTTATTTCTTTTCTAAAAACAAATAAAATACTTAATAAGACTATAAGAAAGAATAGAAAAATAACTATTTTTATCCATAATCTCATTTTCACTTTTTTAGGCTTTTTAATTAATTTTTCTTCTTTTATATTTTCCTTTATATCCTCGTCTAAATTAATCTTTACTTCGTTTTTAACTTTTTTCTTATTATTCTTATATTTATTATTAGAAGTATTGTTTTTATAATTGTTCTTGTTATTATTTTTATTATTTTTCTTACCTTTATTGTTTTTATTCTTATAATTTTTACTACTATTTACCTTATTATCCTTTTCCATAAACTCCTCTTTAAGCTACTGCTTCCTTAGCAAGTCTTTCCTTTAACCATTTTTTAGCTTCTTCTATATCATTAAAATAAATCGTTTTATCTTTTAATTTTTCATAAGTTTCATTGCCTTTTCCAAGAATTAAAATAATATCATTACTCCGAGCCATATTGATTGCTTTTCTAATAGCTTGACTTCTATCAATTACAATTTCATAATTAGCATCTTGAGCTAATTCACTTACCATTTGCTTAGCTATTTCATAAGGGTCTTCACTTCTTGGGTCTTCATATGTAAATATAGCATAATCAGCACCCTCCATAACTGTTTTACCCATAATTGGCCTTTTTTTATAATCTCTTTCCCCAGCTGAACCTATAACAACAATTACTCTTCTAAGATTTAAACTTTTTACAAATTCTAAAAGTGACTGAATTCCATTTGGAGTATGAGCATAATCAACCATAACTTTAAAATCTTGACCTAAATCTATCATCTCAAGTCTCCCTGAAACATCTATATTAACAGTATTTTCAATTAAAGTTTCAATATCAAATCCTAAAGACAAACAAACAAGAAAAGCACAAGCTAAATTATAAACATTAAACTTTCCTAGTAAAGGTGAAACAAAACTATATTCTAGTCCTTTATAAACAAAAGTTACATCAGTATATTTAGGAGTCACGTTATATTCTTTTATATATAAATCGTTATCCATTGCTTCACCATAACTTAAATGTGTCCTACTTGCTCCCATAAATTTAGGATAGAATTTATCGTCCTTATTAACAATAAAATCACCTTTAGTTTGTCTTGCTAACTCTACTTTAGAATTAACATAATTTTCAAATGTACCATGGATATTTATATGTTCCCAAGTAATATTTGTATAACAACCACTTGCAAACTCTAAATCATCTAATCGATGTCTAAAGAAACCCTCACTACTAGCTTCCATTACAACATACTCGCACCCTGCCTCAGCAAATTCTTTAAAATATTTATATAAAAGTGTAGGGTCTGGTGTTGAATTAGGTGAATCTTTTTTAAACTTTTTACAAATGCAACCATTAGTTCCTATATAACCACATTTATCAAATCCAATTAAATAAGCTATACTAGTTGAAGTAGTTGTTTTTCCATCAGTTCCCGTTACTCCAATTATTTTTAAACCTAATTTATTGAAATCATAAAATTCTTGACATAATTTAGGTAATATTTTATTAGTATCTGAAACTTTAATATAAGGAACACTGCACTTAATATCTTTGACTCCAACAATACAACTAGCACCATTTGAAATTGCTTCTTCTATATAATCATGTCTATCTACTTTAACACCTTGAATACAAACAAACATATCGCCTTTTTCTACTTCTTTAGAATTTATTTTTATGTCTTTAACTAATACGTCTTCTGAGGTTTCAAATAATTCACTTAACTTTTTCATTGTATCACCTATCTTCCATTATATATTATTTTGTGATAAAATAACATAGATAAGTTAAAAAAAGAGGTAAAAAAATGAAAAAAATAGTCTTAATAGGAGCAGGTTTAGATTTAGGCGTTAATATAGATGGAGCTAGTCTGGCACCTTCTGTTATCTTAAATAAAATTAATAAAACAAAATTTATTTTAGAACAAGATAAAAATATTGTTAAAAGTCAAGAACCTAATGATTTAAAAAAGAATATAAAACCTTTATGTGAATTTAATCAAAAATTATATAATAAATTATTAGAAGAAAAAGATTTTTGCTTTACAATTGGAGGAGACCATAGCCTAGCAATTGCTTCAGGCTTAGCAAGTTTAAAAAAACAAGAAGGACTTGGACTTATTTGGCTCGACTCTCACCTAGACTATAATACATTTGAAACAACAATAACAGGAAATTTACATGGCTTACCTCTAGCCTCTTTAAATGGTTTAAATAAAGATTTAAGTAAATTTCATGATGGTGTGTATTTTAATCCTAAAAAGACCGTTGTAATTGGATATAGAGCTTTTGAAAAAAATAGTAATTTAGAAATAAATAACATTAAGACTATGGGAGTAACTGTTTTTACTACTAAAGATGTAAAAGAAAATGGTATACAAAAAATTTTAGACTTAGCTTTTAAAATAGCATCTCCAAATAATAATTTAGTTCATGTAAGTTTAGACCTTGATGTAATTGACCCTTTAATTGCTCCTGGCGTTTCAGTGAAAGAGCCAAATGGACTTACCGAAAATGAAATAATGGAAGCTGTTAGTTATTTAAAGAATAAGCTAAATACAATTAATTCTCTAGATTTAGTAGAATATAATCCTTTAAATGATACTAATGACAAAACTTTAAATATTGCTCTTGAAATTATAAACAAAATAATAAATTAAAAACTTAGAAGTTAAAAACTAACCTCTAAGTTTCTTTTTTTCTCTAAATTTCAAAAGTCGTACTTTAATATAAGCAATTTAGTTGACATATAAGTAAAATCTGGTATGATGAAGGCGGGAACCATTGCCGCAGTGCCTTTAGGCACGATGCCTTTCGGCATGATAAAGGAGGTCTTTGCGATGACGCA
>CANQEQ010000068.1 GCA_947595345.1 uncultured Bacilli bacterium
TCCAGATGTAGAACATGACTTATTTAGTGCCAAGGGAAGTGTTGGTAAAGGTAACAAAAAATTAGAAAAACCAATAGGTTTAATAACAGCCGATGAAGTAGCTTATGCCGGTAGTTTATATGGAGTTAAAAATGAAGTGTATTATTTAAAAACTGGAGCTTATTTTTGGACCATGTCGCCTATATTCTTTTATTCGTGGGAAGGATCTATTCACGTATTTAGAGTTCTTCCGACAGGAGAATATACCAATCATTGGGTTGGCGGTTCCAATGGTCTTCGTGCAGTAATAAATTTAAAATCAGATGTTCTACTAGCTGGAGGAAATGGAACAATTGACGATCCATATACAGTAAAACTTGCTTAGGTAATGAAAGAGAATAAATAAGAATAAAATAAAAAAGAAAATAGAAAATAAGGATATATTCTAAAACTAAAAAGAATATATCTTTTAATTTTTATATAAATAAGGTAAAATATAGGTGAATTAGGAGTATTTATGCGAAGAATAAAATTAAAGTATGTTAATAATTTAAGAGATTTAGGAGGATATGAAACAAAAGATTTAAAAGAAGTTAAATTTAATAAAATATATAGAAGTGCAGTTCCTACTAAATTAACAAAAGAAGAAATTAAATTTTTTCAAGATAATAATTTAAAAACAATAATAGATTTAAGAAATAAAGAAGAAGTTATAACTAAAATTAATTTTTTTAATAATAAAGATTATGATTACTATAATATTCCCTTAAAGGGTGGAGGATTTCCTAAAAGTCAGAAAGCTGTTTCAGATGGTTATATGGAAATACTTAATGATTTAGAAAGTATTAAAAAAGTTTTTCAAGTTATAAAAAATAGTCAAGGTAGCATTTTAATCAATTGTAATGTTGGAAAAGATAGAACTGGGGTTATTTGTATGTTAATTCTTTTATTATTAAAAGTTTCTGAAGAAGATATAATAGCAGATTATGAAATATCTTATACTTATTTAAAAGACGATATAAGAAAAATGCATATAGAAAATCCTAATATGCCAAAGTATTACGGGACTTCTAAAATGGAATATATGGAAAATACTTTAAAATTATTTAAAGATAAATATAAAAATATTGAAAATTACATGCAACTATTAGGATTTACAATGGAAGAAATAAATTTAATTAAGAATAAATTTCTATAATTTTATTAACATTTTGGTGGAAAAATATAATTTAATGATATAATTATTATGAAAGGAGAGTAACTATGTTTAAAGAGAAATTAGCACTTGTTCCGGATTTACCTGGAAGTTATCAAATGAAAGATAAAGATGGAAATATTATCTATGTTGGAAAAGCTAAAAATTTAAAAAAACGTCTTAAAAGTTATTTTACCGGTAGAGTAACAGGCAAAACTAAAAAATTAGTCTCAGATATAGTTGATTTTGAATATATAGTTACATCTTCCGAACTTGAAAGTTTAATATTAGAAATAACTTTAATAAAAAAATATAATCCTAAATACAATATTTTATTAAAAGACGATAAAAGTTATCCTTATATAGAATTCACTAAAGATAAATATCCCATTTTAAGAGTAGTTAGAAATCCTAGAATTAAAAAAAATAAAAATAATTTATACGGACCTTTTCCGAATGTTGGAAGTGCAAGACGTACTGTTTCTATGTTAAATAGAATATATCCTTTAAGAAAATGTGAAGTTTTAAAGAAAGATTATTGCTTATATTATCATATAGGAGAATGTCTTGGATATTGTAAAAATGAAGTTGATTTAGAAAAATTAGAAGTAATGAAAAGAGAAATAACAGCTTTTTTAAATGGTGATGCAAGTTTTATATTAAAAAAATTAGAAAGTGATATGCAACTTGCAAGTAGTAAAATGAATTTTGAAAAAGCTTTAGAATATAAAAAAATGATAGAAGATATTAAAATAACTTTAAAAAATCAGACTATTGTTTTAAATAAAGATATAAATTTAGATTTGTTTAACTATTATGCAATAGATAATTATTTGTCAATTCAGGTTTTCTTTATAAGAGGAGGAACTTTATTTGGTCGTAGTAAGAAGATAATAAATATAGTTTCAGAACCTCAAGATGCTATGTTAGAATATATAATTAGATTTTATGAAAAAGAATTAATACCTAAAGAAATATTAGTACCAGATTTAGTTGATAAAGATAATTTAAGTGAATATTTAGGTATAAAAGTAAGAACTCCTATTAAAGGTGATATGAAAAAACTTTTAGATTTAGCTTCTGAAAATGCTAAGATAGTTTTAGAAGAAGAAATCAAAACAATAAATCAAAATCAAAAAATAAAAGAAGAAGCTTTAAATGAATTAAGTATGATAGTTGAAAGAAGTGTAAGTAGAATTGAAGCCTTTGATAATTCGCATTTATTTGGAACTTATTATGTCGGAGGAATGGTTGTCTTTGAAGATTTTGAACCAGTTAAAAATGATTATCGGAAATTTAAGATTGCACCCGATGTAAAAGATGATTTAAAAGCTATGGAAGAAGTTTTATATAGAAGATATTATCGTGTATTAATGGAAGATATGAAGCGACCTGATTTAATTATTGTAGATGGAGGAGAAACTCAAGTTTCTGTTGCTGTTAAAGTTTTACAAGAATTAAATTTAGATATTAAAGTAATAGGACTTAAAAAAGACGATAAACATAGAACTAATACAATTATAAAAAGTGATTTATCTGAAATTGAATTAGATGCAAATTCCCATTTATTTATTTTCTTATCTAAAATTCAAGAGGAAGTTCATAGATTTGCTATAAGTTATCATAGACAAATAAAAAATAAAGGAAGTTTAGCTAGTGTCTTAGAAATGTTACCAGGAATAGGTGAAAAAAGACGTAAGGAATTACTAAAAAAATTTACTTCCCTTAAAAAAATAAAAGAAGCAACAATAGAAGAATTATCGGAAGTTATACCTTTACAAGTTGCTATTAGTTTAAAAGAATATTTAGAAAATGAGGAGAAAAATGATTAAAAAATTTATTCCTAAGATGTATGTAAAAGATATATTTTCTATTGATTATAATAAATTAAAAGATTTAGGTTATAAGTTAATTATCTTTGATTTAGATAATACAATAGGAAGTATTAAAGAAACTAAATGTAGAAAAGAAACTAGTCTTTTTCTTAATTCTTTAATGAAAGATTTTAAAGTAATTGTTGCAAGTAACAGTGGCAAAGGACGGGTATCTAATTTCCTTAAAGATGTGAAATGTGATTATTATTACTTAAGTTTAAAACCAACTTTAAGAATTTTAAGAAAAGTTAAAAAGAAATATAAAATAGATTATAACAAAATAGTTGTAGTAGGGGACCAAATAGTAACTGATATTTTCTTTGGAAATAGACGAGGTGCCTTAACTATTTTAGTTGACCCGATTAGAAATATAGATTTTAAAATCACGAGTTTTAATAGAAAGTTAGAGAGATTTATTAATAAAAAGAATAATATAAAAAGAGGTAATTATTATGAAGAAAAGTAAAGAATGTTTAGGATGTGGCATCGTTTTACAAAATGAAAATATATTAAATTTAGGTTATACTCCTAATTTAGAAAATGATTATTGTATGCGTTGTTTTAAAGTAAAAAATTATGGTGAAATAGAAAATGTTGCTAAAAATAAAGAAGATTATGAGAATATTTTAAGAAATGTTTCTAAGACTAATGATTTAGTTTTATATGTTGTGGATATTTTAAATATAAGAGAAAACTTAGATTATATATATGAATTTTTAAATAATGATATTTTATTAGTCTTAAATAAAAGAGATATTCTACCTAAAAGTGTTAAGGACGAGAAGATAATTAATTATTTAGAGTCAAGATATAAATTTAAGGATTATGTAATTGTTAGTAGTATTAATAACTATAATTTAGATTTATTTTATAAAAAAATTCTTAAATATAAAAAGTCTAATGATGTTTATTTAGTAGGAGAAACTAATGCTGGAAAGAGTAGTTTAATTAATAAAATGATAAGTAATTATTCTAAAAATATTCCTAGTTTAACTACTTCTAATGTACCTGAGACAACTTTAAATGAAATCAAAGTAACAATAAATAAAAGCTTAAATTTAATAGATACTCCGGGATTAGTAGATGAGGGCAACATAATTTATCATTTGAGGACTAAGTATTATAAAATTTTAAATTCTAGAAAAGAAATAAAACCAAGAACTTATCAAATAAGTAAAAATCAAAGTTTATTAATTGGAGATTTTTTAAGAATTGATTATTTAGAAGGTGATAGAAATAGTTTTACTTTGTATATTCCTAATGGTATTTCTGTTAAAAAAGTTAGTATTAAAAATGATAATTTAAAAGAGTTTAGTTACAATTTATATGAAACTAATTTTCATGAAGACTTTGTTATATATGGTCTTGGATTTATAAAGATAGTATTAAATACTAAAATAGGAGTTTATTTAGATAAGGATATTAAAACTTTTATTAGGAAAAACTTAATCTAACTTGTAAGTAAATAACTTGCTATTTTAAAGAAAAAAAGATAAAATAAAATTAGGAAAGGAATTTTATGGAAGAAGAGATAATTAAAGAATTTGAAACTAATTTAAAAAATTCAATTGAAAGTTTGGAGGGACGTTTAAAAAAGATTAATGCTGGTCGGGCTAATCCTAGTTTACTTGATGGAGTTATGGTCAATTATTATGGTTCTATGACACCTCTTAAAAGTTTAGTAACAATATCAGTACCTGAAGCTCGTCAATTATTAATTAAACCTTTTGATAAGTCTAGTTTATCTAGTATTGAAAAAGCTATATTTGATGCTGACTTAGGTTATATTCCTAATAATGATGGAGAATGTATTAGAATTGTTATTCCAGCTTTAACTGAGGATAGAAGAAAAGAGTTAGTTCGTCAAGCTAAAGCTACTTGTGAAGATGGAAAAGTAAGTGTTCGTAACAACAGACGTGATGCAATAGAACTTTTAAAAGATTTAAAATTACCTGAAGATGTTGAAACTAGAAGTGAAACAAGAGTTCAAGATTTAGTAAATAAATATAATAAAATAATTGAAGATTTATTAGAAGAAAAAACAAAAGACTTAATGAGTATTTAATTCATTGAGTTTTTTTAGGGTTAATCTATTTACTATATGTCGCCTAATCATTTCAAGTCGTGGCTTGTTGATTCAAATGAACTCTCTGTTCTTGATACGGGCTCACTTAATGATAATCATGTTAGTTGGGATGTCTTTGGCGTGCGCGAGATTTTAATTAAGTCTTTGAAATTAATTAAGGTTTATTTTAAAGAGATTAAAAACAAGATTAATCCTTGGTGTACCTAAAAAGAGAATATAGTTCTTTAATAACAATTTTTTTATTAAACTAAAACTATATTAAAAAAACATGATATTTTTCTGTTTTTTTTAATTATGTGATATAATTAAAAAAGATAATAGGAGTTTAATATGAAAGATAGAAAAGGATTTACATTAGTTGAATTATTAGGAGTAATAGTAATACTTGCAATTGTAATAGGAATAGCTGTAACAGCTTTAATAGG
>CANQEQ010000069.1 GCA_947595345.1 uncultured Bacilli bacterium
AAAAATAAAGAATTCCTTGATTTTACTTGGAATTCTTTTACTAACTTAACATAATAAATAACTTAACATAAAATAAATTATGTTAATCTACACATAATTATATGGTATAATTATAATTGGTGTTAGATATGTATGATATAAGTTTAGATAACTTTCAAGGGCCAATGGATTTACTTTTACATTTAATTAAGATTAAGAAAATGAATATTCTTGATATAAAATTAGAAGTAATAATTGACGAATACTTAAATTATATAAAAAGATTAGAAGATATGAACTTAAATATAGCTAGTAGTTATTTAGTCATGGCTTCTGAATTAATAGAAATCAAGTCTAGAATGCTTTTGCCAACCAATGAAGAAGAGAGTGACGAAGAAGATTTAAAAGAAAATTTAGTTAATCGTTTAATTGAATATGAAAAATATAAAAATATAATCCCAGAATTTCGGAAATTAGAAGATGAAAGAAGTAATTTTAAGACTAAAAGTCCATCTAGTATTTTAGAATTTAAAGAGGATATGAAATATGAAAGTGATTTAACTATCACTGATTTAATAGATGCTTATAAGAAGTTTTTAGAGAGAATAGAAGAAGAAAAGCCAATTAATACGAAGATTACTAAAAAAGAAATATCAGTTGAAGACCAAATTAAAAAAATTAGAAATAAATTTCAAAATCAAAAAAGAATAAATTTTAAAGATTTGTTTGATAGTTTTAAAAAAGATTATGTAATAGCAACTTTTTTAGCTATTCTTGAAATGTCAAGTAAAAGAGAACTTAAGATTATTCAAGAAAACAATTTTGACAATATTGTATGTGAGGTAATAGAATGAATTTAAAAGGAGTTTTAGAAGGAATTTTATTTGTTGTAGGTGATGATGGAGCAACTTTAGAAGAACTTACAAATATTTTAGAAATCACGGAAGATGAAGTAAAATCTTTAATTTTAGAATTAAAAAAAGATTATGAAAGTCTTGATAGGGGAATTAGAGTTAGTATCTTAGGTGATGCTTTTAAACTTACAACTAAAAGTGAACATAAAAAATATTATGAAAAATTACTTCAAAGTGAAGAAAATAATACCTTATCAAATTCAGCTATTGAAACTTTAGCTATAATTGCTTATAATGAGCCAATTACTAGAGTTGAAGTTGATGAGATTAGGGGAGTTTCTAGTGGTTTTTTAATTAGAAAATTAGTTGCTAAAGGCTTAATTAAAGAAGTAGGGAAAAGTGATTTACCAGGCCGACCAATTTTATATAAAACAACTAGTGATTTCTTAGATTATTTTAATATGAAGTCTATTGCTGATTTACCTAAAATTGATGAAATAAAAGAAGTAATTGACGATGTAGATTTATATGATTCTAAATATAAAGAAGAGGAAGAAATAATTTAATTTTATCAACATATTTGTTAATAAAATAGTTTAGTAAAGAAAAAATATCCACATTTAAGTGGATAATTATAATAAAAACTCTTTAAAGTTTTTTATCAAATGGTTGTCCTAGTTAGGTTCGAACTAACGCTCGTGGAGTCAGAGTCCACTGCCTTACCACTTGGCTATAGGACAATTTCTTTATAAATTATACAAGAATAATTAGAAAAAATCAACTTTATTTTTTTTAATTTCTAGTATAGAATATTTACTATGGTGATTTATGAAAAAAGTGTTAATTAAATTAATAAAATGGTATCAAAGACTTCCGGGCAATTTTCATTTTGCTTGTAAATATTATCCTAGTTGTTCTAATTATATGATAGAAGCCTTAGAAGAATATGGAACATTTAAAGGTTTATGGTTAGGTTTTAAAAGACTTCTTAGATGTAATCCTTTTGCAAAAGGAGGGTATGACCCCTTAAAAAAATAAACTGTCTATTCAGAGTAGACAGTTTTATCATATATATGTTCATTGGTGTCTAAATTTTCTAAAGCTTTATCAGTTATTAAGAAGAAAGTATGTTCTAAAGTATCTTCACCACCAGGAGTAATTGGGTCATCCCAAGTTAAATCTAGGTTATACCAATTATTATTTATATCAACATAATTCCAAACATGATGTTCACTGGAAATTTTATAACTTTTAATATTAAACTTTTCTAAAAATAACATCATAGCATCTGTATAACCACCACATATAGCATAACCTTCAATTAAAGGACCATAAGCTGTATCAGAACTATATTTAGAAACGTTATTATCGCTTCTTTCTTGGTCATATTTTGTATGTTCAATTATATAATCATGAATTGTTTTGATTTTTTCTTTAGTATCCATATCTTCTGTTATATTGTTTTTAATAACTTCGTCAATTTTATAATTTAAAATGATTTTTTGTTCTTCGGTATAGTTATGATTAACATAGACGGTTATTTTTTCTAGGGAATCTATATCTGTTACAATATCTTTAAAACCATTGTAAGGGTGAACAAAGTTATTGATATTTGACATGATTACTTGATTATCGGATATATCTTTTATATCGTCAATGCAAGTTAAATAGTCTTTATCACAATAGAAAGAAAATTCTGTCATTCCACTGTTGATAATTGTATAATAAATATTTAATAAATCTTGTTTGTTTTTAGGTGTAAAGGTATCGGTATTTGAAACGTATTTAAAATTATAATTTCTATAATACTCGTTTTTAACCAGTTTAGTTGCTACATTTTCTCGTGGTGAAACTAAATCTTTATAATAAACAAAGATTTTTTCCCGATAATGAAAAGTAATGAAAAAAACTAAAACAATTATTAAAGCATAAATAAGTTTCTTCATACATCTCACCCAACTATATTTTATCATAAAAAAATAAAAAAATTACAAAAAGAAACTTATGTATTTATAATTTTTTTGAAATTAGTAAAATATACTTTAAAAATATGTAAACTTTTTGTAAATAATATGTTAAATAATAAAAAAGTAACAATTATTATTGCTACTAGTTTAATCCATTTACTGATTTAGTTAATCTTGATTTTAGTCTTGCTGCTTTGTTTTTATGAACAATATTAATATTTTGTGCTTTATCAATATTTCTTAAAGTTGTATTTAATAATTCTTTACTTTCTTCTTTTTTTCCTTCAGCAATCGTTTTTTCAAGTTTTTTAATAGAATTTTTCATTCTTGAATCAACTAAAATATTTTCTTCACATTTTCTAGCATTTGTTAATACACGTTTTTTAGCACTTTTAATATTTGGCATTTCCTCACCTCTTTCCAAAAACACATATATAATATCAAATTTTAATAAGAAAAGTCAATAATTATACTATTTTTTTTAAAATAATACATACTATTTATGGTGATTTTTATGCATAAAGTAGATTTAGCTTTATATAATATTAGGTCGGATTTAATAATTGAAAATAATTCTTTAGATTTTGTTAAGGAAAGTTATACGAAAAATGATATAAAAGTAGATTATATAAATTTGCCTCAAGATAATGATTTAAAAAAAGAGGCTGGTGATTATATTACAATTAGTTTTCAAGATATAACGGATAGAACAAGTTATAATAATGTTTTAGAAGTTTTAAATTTAGAACTTAAAAGAATATTAGAGCTAACGAATATAAAAAAGGAAGATAAGTGTTTAATAGTAGGTCTTGGTAATTCTAAATCTACACCAGATGCCCTAGGTTATGAAACTTTAAAAAATATAATTGTTACAAGACATTTATATGAAATTAATAATGTTGATAGAACTTATAGGAATGTTTCTATATTAGAACCTAATGTTTTAGGAAATACAGGAATAGAATCTTTTGATGTTATCATGGGAGTAATTGAAAAAATAAAACCAGATTTTTTAGTTTTTATTGATTCTTTAAGTGCTCTTAATATTAATAGAATTCAAAAGACTATTCAAATTACAAATACGGGTATAAGTCCTGGAGCTGGGATTGGTAATAATCGGGGAGAATTTAGTAAAAATAATTTAAAAATACCGGTTATAGCTATTGGTGTTCCGACAGTTGTTTCAAGTTCTGTAATTGTAGCTGATACAATTAACTTTTTATATCAAAAAATAAGTTATCAAAAAAATAATTATAGTAAAGATAAATTAGTATTTAAAAATAATATCAATTATTTACATGAAGAGAGTAAGCTATCTAAAAAAGAAAAAGAAGATTTATTAGGTATAGTAGGAACTTTAAATGATGAGGAGATAAATTCTTTAATGGAAGAAGTATTAAACCCAATTGGTTATAATTTAATTGTTACGACTAAAGAAATTGATTTTATAATTGAGAAATTAGGTAATCTTATAGGAACTTCGCTTAATAAAGTTTTGCATGATAAAGATAATTTGTAAAAAAATATAAATTAAAGTTTAGATTACAAGTTAATATTCATTTTTTTGTTATATTATGGTATCATAATTATAGATTTTATCTTGATGGAGGTATATATGAAATGTATTTTAATGAATAAAAACATAGAAATATTAATTACTGAATATGATGCTGCAACAAGTGGTTTTACTAAATAGGCAAATAAATAAATTAAAAGAGTTAATTTTAAATGATAATTGTTAAGAAATAATTAGATTATAAAAATTTAAAATTTGTGATAATAATGGTGTAATAATTTTTGGAAACGGAAAGTTATTACGCTTAACCGTAATAACTTTACAAAAGTATAAAAATGATATATAATGTAAAGAGAGGTGATTTATATGCTTTTAAGAGAAAATTACTTATCTAAAATAAGAGGATTTTATGATTCAGATTTAATAAAAATATTAGTTGGTATAAGAAGATGTGGAAAATCAGTCATTTTAAATCAAATAATAGAAGAATTAAAGGAAAAAAAGAAAATAGATAAAGAACATATAATATTTATTAATTTTGAATTTATTGAATTTGAAGAACTATTAGATTATAAAAAATTAAATGAATATATAAAAGCTCAAGTTAAAGATAATAAAATGTATTATTTGTTTTTAGACGAAATTCAAAATGTAGATAATTTTGAAAAAGTTGTTAATTCTTTGCGTGCTCAGATAAAAAACATAAGTATATTTTTAACTGGTTCTAATAGTAAAATGTTATCAGATGAGTTATCTTCAGTTTTATCTGGTAGATATGTTTTATTTAATATTAATCCATTGTCTTATAAAGAATATGTGTCTTTAACTAAAAAAGATGGTTACGATTTAAAAACTTTTTGGGATTATGCTAAATGGGGAGGACTTCCAAATAGATGTGAATTTACAAATGAAGTTGATATAAAAAATTATCTTTATAGTGTGTATGACTCTAT
>CANQEQ010000070.1 GCA_947595345.1 uncultured Bacilli bacterium
ACCAACACTAGGCTTAATTTCTTTTAGTTTATACTTACCAAGTGGTAGATAATCACTTATGACTAAACCATTATCACCAGTTTCAATTTGCATGATTAATCTATTATCAAGAGAATATATACCATATATAGCCCCTTTTAAAGTAGCATTCCCTTCAGGTAAATTTAACTTAGTCATACTATCTAACTTTTGTACTTCTACTTTGCCACCACTTGTTTCAAGATTAATTTTTAAAGTTACTTCATCACTAGCTCTTAATCTAGCTACAATTTGACTTTCACCACTTACAGGTTTAAAAACCATTGTCATTTTGCTATCATACTTTTTCTTTTTTAAAGTTATTGTTTGCTTGCCAACTTTTGCTGGAGTAATTATTAATTCATTGCCGGATATTTTAGCTATATCAGAAGCATCGTCTGCTACTTCAAATAAACTTAATACTTTATTGCTATCTTCAATTTTTAAACTTTTATT
Organism: uncultured Bacilli bacterium; assembly: GCA_947595345.1. Classification (GTDB taxonomy): domain Bacteria; phylum Bacillota_I; class Bacilli_A; order RF39; family UBA660; genus RUG591. Next base: position 475 of record CANQEQ010000070.1, read on the forward strand.
CAAGTAAGCTTTAACCGTAGTACTTGGAAACTTAGGCTTTTTTGTATGATTATTAACTAAAGCCATTATATTATCTCTTTCTGTTTGAACATTTATTTCATCACCATTTCCATAACGTTCTGTATAGTATTCTACAATTTGTCCAGTTACAGTTTCCCAAATAAGAGCCTGGGTTGCTAAAAGATAATTCTTAGTCTTATGACCTAGATATTCATAGCCATAATAACCAATTAATTGAATTTTTTTGTTAATTGCATCTGAATAAGGTGAATCAACTACTCCTAAAGTTCCTTTATAATCACTTGTAGTAACTAAAACTCCAGGTTCAATACAATAAGCAACATCTCCATCTATTTTATATGATGGAAAAGGGTTAGACGAATAACCTTTACTACCTCCTCTCCTTGTGTAAAAAATCTTGTCTTCTAAATCCATCTTTAAGTTATAAGTTTTAGCTTCTACTTTTAAAGTAGATAGGAAAAAACTTGCCATAAATAGAAAAACTAGAAAACCTAAAATGTTCTTTTTCATTAAAAACCTCCTAATCAACTGACATTAATCAGTTACAAACCCATCATAATATGTTAAAGTTCAATATGTCAATTTTTGTAAATTTACATTTTGAGCCTTTTATTTTTTCAAAATGCAAATTTGATTAGAAAATTTTAGAAATTTAAAAAATTCCCCTTTAAATTAGTCTCAATTCATACCCTTTTAGCTCCTTTTGAAAGCAAATAAGTAAAAAAATTTTTTTTAAATTGCAAAATGATTTTTTTTAGTTTTTCACTTAATAATTTTTAAATTTATTTTACTAAAAAATTAAATTTTAAAATTTTTCTTACGATATTTTTAGTTTTCTATTGGTTTTTCAGATTGTAAAAAAATGTAAAATGAATTAGTCTTTTTTTGTATAATTTAGAATAACTACATATAGCTTCTTAATTTACTTAAGACCTTACCTTCCTCTCTACTTACTTTAACTTGATTAATACCATTTAATTTAGCTATCTCACTTTGAGTCATATTATAAAAATATCTTTTCAAAATTAAATCTCTCTCCTCTCTTTCTAGTTTAGAAATAGCATCTTTTAATAAAATCAAATCTTCATTAATTAACTCACTTGGAATAAATTGATACAAATTAACATCATTTTTCTCATCATCTAAACTAATAACTTCCATTGTATTTCTAACTTCTGTAAGTTTATAAATCGGGACTTCTAAAAATGCTGATATTTCTAAGTCTGAAGGTTCTCGTCCGTACTTTTGGCTTAAGAAATCATGTGCTTTAGATATAGCCATGCTTAACTTAGCTAACTCCTGATTTACTTTTATATTTTTATTTTGGAGGACATACTTATATATTTCTCCAAAGATATACGGATAAGCATAAGTTGTGAACTTGGTATTAAACCGGGAGTCATAATTTTTATAAGCATTTATTAACCCAATACACCCTACCTGAAATAAATCTTCCATATCCCCCTTGAATTTTAGAGCTATACTATAAATTAAATTTTGATTACTAGTAATTAGCTCTTTTAATTCTAAATTTTCCATAATTATCACCAAGAGCACTATAACACTTTTAATTTATAAAAAAAAATAGTTCCGACAAATATAGTCAAAACTATTAATTTTTACTTTACATATTTAACATAAAAATATCCAGAAAACCGACCATTGTGGAATTAAACCCGCAATTCGCGAGGTGGGTATCCTTACTAACCTTTAGGATTCTGAAGAACTCACACTCCAGCATTCAACACCGGTTATTGCTCGGGATTCCCGTATATAGTTTAATGTAGGATTTATACTTACAATGTATCAAATTATCTAGACATCTTAATTGTAACATACTAAATACTAATTGGGAAGCATTTTTCTTAAAATTATTTTTACTTAACACTTAAAGTGTAATTAACTTTACTAAATTTAAACACTAGCATACACTATAATGGTGATTAAATGTATATTTCAATTAATAACTTGAATATTTTTTATCAAAAATACGGAAATGGAGGACAAGTTATTTTAATTCTACCTGGCTGGGGTAATAATCGGGAAACTTTTAATTATTTAATAGAGGTTTTAAAAGATTATTTTACAATTTATATTTTAGATTATCCGGGCTTTGGTAATTCTAGTATGATAAACTCTGATTTAACTATATATGATTATACGGAAATTATCTATAAATTTATAAAAAAACTTAAAATATTTAATCCAATTTTAATAGGTCATTCATTTGGAGGAAGAATTATCTCTCTTTTAACTACAACCTATAAGCTAAAAATTAAAAAGATTTTATTAATTGATGTAGCAGGAATAAAAAGAAAAAATTTAAAACTTAGTCTTAAAACTAAATTATATAAATTACTAAAAAGACTTGGTAATTTACTACCTATAAACTTAAAAACTAAGTATTTAGAATACCTTTTTAATAAATTCTCTTCAAATGACTATAAAGAACTTGATAAAAGATTACTAAAAACTTTTCAAAATGTCGTTTTAGAAGATTTAACTAAATATTATTCAAGAATTAATATAGAAACCCTTATTCTCTGGGGAGAACTTGATATTGTTACTCCTCTTAAAGATGCTTATAAAATAAATAGATTAATAAAAAGTTCCTATCTTATAATTATTCCAAATACAAGACATTTTCCCTATCTTGAAAATAAATACTTAACTACTAATATAATTTTAGAATATTTAAAAAAAGATATTATTTAATGAATATCTTTTCTTCTAGAAAGTTAGGAGCTAAACTATAAATAATCTCTCCAAATTCTAATACTTTATTTAGATTATCAATATCTAATATATTAATATAGTAATTATTATTATCATAGTAAATGTTTTTATATTCTTCTAAAACAAAATAATCTTTAGTTTTAAAATAAAAATTAGTATCTTTATATATTTTAACTTTTATATCAATTAAATCCGGATTAAATAATAATTCATCTTTTTTCTCTATTTCAAGAATTGTTCCATATTTAAGATTTTCATATACTAGGACATTGTAAACTCCACCTAATTTATAATTATAATATTTAATTAATTTAATAAATATTTGTTTTATATCTGAAACAATGTCATTTTTAAGAGTTGATTTAAAAAAATAGTTATATAAATATAAAACTATTTTTTCATTTTCTTTTAAAAGGGCTTTCATATAACCACCATGGTATTATATGAATAACTCGTATTTTGTTTATTATTTATTTAAGTAATCTATAAAAGCATTTATAACTGGTGTTATATTAGCACAGCTCATAAAACAAATTACATCATTTTTATAACTATCTAATTCTTCTATTTTGTCAATGCTTAATTTCTTAGCATTTTTTATTTTACTTATTAAGATGTCACTTGAAACATTCGGATAATCTTCTTGACGTTCTCTATCACATTTAATATCCATTACGTAGGAATAATCAAATTTACTTAAAACCTTGGCAAAGTCTTCCATTAAAGCTTCCGTTCTTGAATAAGTATTAGGTAAAAATACTCCTATGATTTTTTTATTTGGATACTTTTGACGAGCACTATCAAGAGTTGCCATAATCTCAGTAGGGTGATGAGCATAATCGTCTATTATAATTGTATTTTTAACATGAGTTTCACTAAAACGACGATTAGCACCTTTAAAGTTATCTAATACTTCTTTTATTATTTCCTTTGGAACATTATATAAAATTGAAACCATTATAGCTGCTAAACTATCTAATATCATATGACGACCAAATAATTTTAGATTAAAATGCTCAAAATAAGAATTTTTATAGTAAACATCAAATGAACTACCAGTACTTGTAAGCTCTAAATTCTTAGCTACTAAATCATTATTTTCCTTAAAGCCATAATAATAACTTTTTTTATCAGACTTTATTTTTAAAACATTTTCTAAATCACCACATAAAACTAAATTATCACTTGTCTTATTAGCTAAAATATTAAAGTTTTTGATTATATCCTCTATATCTTTATAACATTCTGTATGTTCAAGTTCTATATTAGTAATAACTAAAGTCTTAGGAAAATACTCTAAAAAATGTTTATTATACTCACATGACTCAAGAACAAATAATTTATTTTTAGTATCACCATGACCTCTTCCATCACCTACAAAATAATTAGCTCCATATGTTTTATCTAAAATACTTGCTATCATTAAACTAGTAGTTGTTTTCCCATGAGTTCCACTTACTGAAATAGTATCAAAACTTTTACTTAAATTACCTATTAAATCTTGATACCTAACCATTTTAAGATTTAATTCTTTTAATCTTTTAATTTCTTTATGTTCTTCTTTAATAGCATTTGAATAACAAACAATAAAATCAGAACTTGGAATAAAAGAACTATCATGATAAATTTCTATTCCTCTTTTTTCTAAACCTGCTAATGTATATTTAAAATCTAATCCATCGTCATAGCCAACAACTGTATTTCCTAAATCATATAAAAGACCAGCTAAAGCACTCATACCTGAACCTTTAATACCAATTAAATAATATTTCATAGTCCATCTCCTTTTTCTAAACTATTATAACATATGCAAAGAAAAGTGAATACTTTATTTTTAATAAAATTTAATATTGTTGTTTACAAATTGATTTTTATCTATTATAATTTTATTTGTAGGAAGCAATTTAGTTTTATACTAAATGCTTGCCTAAAAAAGCTTTACAAGCATTGTTAATCTAATTAACAGTGCCTTTTATTTTTACTGATAATATCATAACGATAATAACAAGTAATATTATAATC
>CANQEQ010000071.1 GCA_947595345.1 uncultured Bacilli bacterium
TTGTTTCAATTAACATTTTACTGGATTAATCGCTTTTTGTATATATTCTTGGTCTCACATCAATTGTAACACTACAATGTAAACTATCAGTAGTTTTTATTTACGTTGTAAATTATTTTGTATATAATATAAATATAAAGTTATAATTATCCTGGAGGAAATAATTATAATTAGCGCCAGTTCCTTAAATGGAAGACGAGGTTTAATGTTATCGATAATTCGGCGGATGCATTAACGGGTAGTACTCGTAAGATATATTACAAAAAATAAAATTAAAATTATAATAAAAAATATATCAACTTTGGAGGTAATATATGTGTGGAATAATAGGGTATAATGGAAAAGATAACGCTATACCTATTGTTATTAATGGCTTAAAAAGTTTAGAATATAGAGGATATGATTCAAGTGGCATAGCATATTTCTTAAATGATAAAATAAAAATAATTAAAGAGGAAGGTAGGATAAAAAAGTTAGAAGAAAGTTTAACTAATGATACGTCTAATTTAGCAATTGGACATACGAGATGGGCAACTCATGGAAAGCCAAGTAAAATTAATTCTCATCCTCATAGAGTAGGTAATGTTACTATTGTTCATAATGGGATAATTGAAAATTATGCTACTTTAAAAGAAAAGCTAGAGAAAGATGGTTATGTATTTAAAAGTGAAACAGATACCGAGGTTGCCTGTGCTTTAATAGATAATTTATATAAAAAGACAAAAGATAAATTAAAAACTTTAAATAAACTTCAAGAATATTTAAAAGGAAGTTATGCTTTATTGATTTTGTTTGAAGACTCTAGAGATACAATTTATGCAATTAGAGTTGGTAGTCCTTTAATAGTTGCCAAAGGTTCTAATGGAAATTTTGTAGCTTCTGATATTCCAGCTATTTTAGAATATACAAACAAATATTATTTACTTTTAGAAGGAGAAATTGCTGTTATTAAAAGAGATAGTATCGTTTTTTATCAAGATAGTAAAGAAATAAAAAAAGAATTATTAACTTTTGAACATGATATTTCTAGTGCTAAAAAAGAAGGTTATTCACATTTTATGTTGAAAGAAATTCATGAACAACCAACGGTTATAAAGAACTTTTTAGAATATTATTTGAATAACTTAGAACTTATTCCGGATTTATCTAAGTATAAAAAAATTCATATTGTTGCTTGTGGTAGTGCTTATCATGCTGGATTGATTGCTAGTTATTTAATTTCTAAATATGGTGATATGGAAGTATCAACTTATGTTGCAAGTGAATATCGTTATAAAAAGAATTTTATAGATAATAAAACATTAGTTATTTTAATTTCGCAGTCTGGAGAAACAGCTGATACAATTGCTTCTTTAAGACTAGCTAAAGAATATAAGGCTACAACTATTGGTATTGTAAATGTAGTTGGTTCAACTATTTCCCGAGAAGCCGATGAGGTAATTTATATAAATGCTGGTTGCGAAATAGCCGTTGCAACTACAAAAGCTTATACTTTACAAGTTTTAGCTTTAAGTTTATTTGCTTTTAAATTAGGAATTAAAAAAGGAATTATAAAAGGTATAGAAAAAGAAGCAATTATTAAAGATTATTTGAAATTACCTAAAGAAATAGAAAAAATCTTAAAAGTAGATTACAAAGAATATGCTAAAAAAATTTATAAACATAAAAGTGTTTTCTTTATAGGAAGATTAATTGATTATTGTATATGTGAAGAAGGCTCTTTAAAATTAAAGGAAATATCTTATATTCATTCAGAAACCTATCCAGCTGGAGAACTTAAACATGGAACTATATCTTTAATTGAAGAAAATACTCCAGTTATAGCAGTTGTAACTGATAAAAATATTGCTGATAAAACCGTAAGTAATATAAAAGAAGTTAAAGCAAGAGGTGCTTATACCTTAGTTTTAAAAAATAAAAGTTTACAACTAGATAAAGGTATTTATGATGATGTAATAGAAATTACAAATTTAAACGATTTAGCTTTAGCAATTTTAGCCATAATTCCTTTACAAATGATTGCTTTTGAAGTTGCTAATATGTTAGGTTATGATATTGATAAACCAAGAAATTTAGCTAAAAGTGTAACCGTTGAATAAAAAAGATATATATTAGAAAAAATTATAATCTAATTAAATTTATTTATAAGATATAATGTAAAAAAGTGGACAAATTACCTTGTCCTTTTTCTATAATTTTGTTACAATAAAATTGCCAAGATAAATAGATAAGGCGAAATATAAAATACGGAAGGAGGATAATAATGGCTGTAGTAGATATAAGAGATGAAAATTTAACAAAAGAAAAAAATGAATTAGAAGCTCTAAGAAAAACAATTGAACAAAGAATTAATTCAATTGATGCTCAATTAAATACTTTGAAAGAGTGTTGGAAAGATGAAAATAGCGAAAAATGGCTATCAGATCAAAATGTTTTAATGAGCGACTTAAAATCACAAAATCAAAAAACAATAACAGCAACTGATGGTTATTTTAATGAAATAGTTGAGTCTTTAAGTGTTTATGCAAAATAATATATGAAAGGAGAGATATAATATGGCAAAATACGTTGATACCACCCGTATGGCTGCACTTTTGAATATTATTGAAGGTAATGTCAAAGAGATTAAGACTGCAATTGATAATTATTCAGCTAAAGCACCATCATTAGGTGAGTCATCATTTTTAGGAACGGTAGAGGGAAATTTAAATAAGATTAAGAATACTTATATAGAATCTTTTAATCCATCATTAGATGCAATACTAGAGAATATTAATAGTGTAAAAGAAGAATATGATTTACGCTCTACAAATGTTGAAAATGCTTCATTGTAAATATCAGTTTTACGAAGGCCGAGTATATACTTGGTTTTCTTAAAGTTGATATTTTAAAATATAGTGTGATAGTAGGTGATAATATTATGAGTAACATAAATTATACTGGAAATGCCGATACAGAATTAAAAAAATATGACTCTGCAATAAAGAACATTAATTTAGCAATAGATAAAATAGAGGATAGTATAGAAGAATTAAAATCAATAGTAGGATTTGAAAGTGCAGAGGAGTTAAAGAAAAATTTAAGAGACAAAATCAGTTATTTAAGAGAAAAAATAACTGAAATAAAAAATGAGAAAACTCATATATATGATCGCAGTAGATATTTACAAAAAGAGCAAACTAAACAAAATGAATTAAAAGAAAAAAATAATATAAAAGACTAAAAAGGAAGGTGAAACTATGGCAAAAATTTATGACGATGATGTGTTGTTTCGTGTAATAGATTCATTAGTTTCAGCAGATACTTTTTTAATTAATGCTAATCAATTTCTAGAAACGGGTTATAAAAATTTAAATAGTCAAATTAAAACTTCAACCAAAAAAGTCTTAATAAAAGATTTACAAGATGAGATAAATGAGGGTAAAACTTTTATAGAAGATATGAAAGGATTAGTTTCAGATGTAGAAACTACTGATGTAGATGCAAATAATCCATTAAGTATGAATACTACTTTAGATTTAACTAGTATTCCTGGTATGAATCCTAATGAGTCTTATGCTGCTTGGGCAGGGAGAACCGAAGATTTACAAGCTAATAGTAAAGAGCAAAGTTATGATGATATAATAGCTGGATTAAAGAAGATGGGAACCGACCAACTTTGGGAACTTTTTTCAAAATTTGAATTAACTGAAGAAGAAAAAAACAAAATTCAAAAATGGATAGAAGAAGAAAATGCTGAGGCAATATTATTCTTACTTTTAAAATATCAAAAAAAGGCTGAATTAGAACAAAAGACTTTTGAAAAAGAAGAAATAGATGAACAAATATTTGAACTTGAAAAATATTTTAAAATTGAGGGACAGGGAGTTGGAAGTCAAATAGATAATGGGCTTGACTCTATTAAATCATTTTTACAAAATAACAAAGATAATTCAACTGCAATAATTGGACAAACTTTTACAATTGCTGGTGAAACTGTAAGTTTTGAAAGTTATGAAGAAGGCATGGATTTTGTTAATACTTTTAAAGATAAAAAACTAAATGAATTAAATGGTTTAAAAGAACAATCAGCAACATTAAAAGAAGAAATAAAAATATTAAATAAAACTATTGGACAAATAGATTCTAATTTGGTTTTTTATGATAATTTTGTCTATGCTTATCAAGAAATAGATGTTAAAGATTCAAGTTTTGATGAGTTTTTAGGATATTCAAAAGAAAATGGATGTGATTTAAAAAATTGTTCTATTAATGATGCTTTAACAATTTTAAGATTATATTATTCAGAAGATGGTAATGAAGATAAAGATATAAACTTATTCTCATTTTTAGATTATATAAGAGAAAATAATTCTACATATAAAAATATGTCTGATGAAAAATTTGCTCAAGAAGTAAACATTGCTAGAACTGATTTTGCTTCAATGAATGGTTGGAACGGAAAATTAATGGAAATCAATGATACTTTATATAAAATGATTGACATTGATTATTTTTACATGAATGAAGAAGAAAAAAAGGCTTATGGAGTAATTTTAGAAAAAGAAGGAAAAGAAAGAGCTGACTATTACTTAGAAGTGATTGAAGAGAGAAGTTTAAATGCTCGTAAAGGAATGGAAGAAGGTTATAAAACTTTTCAAAATATAGTTTCAAGTCCAGGTAAATTAATGGAAATTGGAACAGCCTTTATGGAGGGTGGTTGGAGTGGACTAGTAGGTTATTGCGACCATATTTATTCTATTACAACAGATGATTATAAAATGACTGTAAATGATTATGCTAGCCAAACGGTACAACAATTATTTCAAACTATGATTTTATCATATACACCTGTTGACCATTCAACAATAGATGAGTTTGAAAAGAAATATGGATTAGACGCAGTAACTGCTGATAATTTAAGAAAAACAATTACAGAAAGAGCATATAAAGGCGAAGAAGAATTAAGATATTATGAATTATTAGGTTATATAAGTCCTGATGAAGGTGGTTTAACTGAAGAAGAAATAAAAGAATATGAAAAAATGTTTAAATCAATAGATGGAGGAGAATTTTATACAAAGTATGTTTTAAAAAGTGCTTATAGTGCAGGTGTTTCAACAGGAAATATGATTCCTTCAATAGCACTTGGAATGATACCATTAGCAGGTCCTTATTTAGCCAAAATTTCTTTTTGGGCTTCAGCAGCAGGTGGTACTTATAGAGAACAAAGAAGAAATGGTGCAAGTTGGGGAGACGCAATGCTTGCAG
>CANQEQ010000072.1 GCA_947595345.1 uncultured Bacilli bacterium
CACATTTTGGACATTTAATTTTATTATCACTAATAAATTTTTCTAATTTAGTGTTATCCCATCCATCACCAGTTTCTTTTCCTTCGGTAAAATCTTCAATTAATTTATCAGCGCGATGTCTGGTTTTACATTTTTTACAATCAATTAATGGATCAGAAAAACTAGATACGTGTCCGGAAGCTACCCAAACATTTGGATTCATTAAAATAGCAGCATCTAAGCCATAAATGTTTTTTTGCTCCTCGACGAATTTTTTCCACCAAGCTTTTTTGATATTATTTTTAAGTTCTACGCCAAGTGGACCATAATCCCAAGTATTAGAAAGTCCTCCATAAATTTCACTTCCTTGAAAAATAAAACCATATTGTTTACAATAATTAACTAAATCTTCCATCTTCATAATTTTTTCCTCCTTTAAAATAAAAAGAGATTCTTATTTGTAAAGGCGACTAATGCCGTGGTTCCACTTTACTTATTCCTAAGAATCCCTCTAATCTATATAACTGATAGGTTTCCAAGCCCGTCTTCGTTTTTTCTTTATTAATTATATATAATTTTTAATTATTTGTAAAGTTTTTTCTACTTCTTTTTAATATTTTTCTTTATTTACCTCTAGTTTTCTGAATTCTCGTTTATTTCTTTTATTTTATCTTCAATTCTCTTAGCATATTCTAAGGAAGTATCATACATAAAATTAAGCTCTGGAGTATGACGAATTTCTACTCTTTTAGAAATTTCACCTCGAATAAACCCAGCACTTTCTTTTAATTCTTTCAATACTTTATTTATATCTTCATTAAAACAGGTAAAATAAACTTTAGCATAACTTAAATCATTAGTTATATTAACCCCTGTTACAACAACATTTTTTAATAAAGGATTTTTAATTTCAGTACCAAAGATAATATTAAGTTGTTCCATGAAAGCATTATTAAGTCTTTCTAATTTTACAGCTTGCATTATTTTTTTACCTCAACTAACTCAAAAGTTTCTATAATATCACCCTCATGAATATCTTGATAATCTTCAATAGTAATACCACAGTCAAAGCCATTTTTAACTTCTTTAACACTATCTTTTTCTCTTTGAAGTGAAGCAATTTTAGAAGTATAAACAACTACTCCATCTCTTACTACTCTAGCATCACTGCCATTTTTTATAACACCTTTTACAACATGAGAACCAGCTATTACTCCAATTTTTGAAAATTTGAATAATTGTCTTACTTCAGCTTCACCTAAAACTACTTCTTCATAACTTGGGTCAAGCATTCCCCGAATAGCATCTTCCATATCTTCTACTACTTTGTAAATAATATTATAAAGACGAATTTCTACATTCTTATCTTTAGCAAATTCTAAAATTTTACTATTAGGACGAACATTAAAACCAATGATAATTGCATTTGAAGCTGAGGCTAAAATAATATCACTTTCAGTAATTGCTCCAACACCACTTCTAATAACATTAACCCAAACTCCATCAATGTTAATTTTTCCAAGAGACTGTTTAACAGCTTCTTCACTACCTTTAACATCACATTTTAAAACAACATTAACTTCCTTTTCACCAGCTTCAACCATACTAAATAAATCGTCTAAACTCATACCAGCTTTATTAGTATCAGCTGCTCTATTTCTTGTTTGACGCTCCAAAGAAATTGCTCTAGCTTCTTTTTCTGTTTCAAAAGCCATGAACTTATCACCGGCTAAAGGCAAATCATTTATTCCCGTAATTTCAACTGGAGTTGATGGTAAAGCCATAGTTATATTATTTCCTCTATCATCTTTTAAAGTTCTAATTTTTCCATAACTTGTACCAATTACAACCGGGTCTCCTAAACGAAGCGTTCCACTTTGAACTAAAAGAGATACAATACTTCCAACTTTTTGGTCATTTCTTGCTTCAAGAACTGTACCGGTTGCATAACGATTAGGATTAGCTTTAAGCTCAGCCATTTCAGCTACTAATAGTAAAGTTTCTAATAATTCTGGAACTCCCTTTCCAGTTTTAGCTGAAATTAAACAAGTAATGACATCGCCTCCAAATTTTTCAGGAACTAAACCATATTCTGTTAACTCAGATAATACTTTGTCAACATTAGCATCTGGTAAGTCTACTTTATTTACAGCCACAACAATCGGAACATTAGCAGCTTTAGCATGGTCAATAGCTTCTTTAGTCTGAGGCATAACTCCATCATTAGCAGCTACTATTAATACAACAATATCCGTTACTTGAGCTCCCCTTAAACGCATTTTCGTGAAAGCTTCATGGCCTGGTGTATCAATAAAAGTTACTTTCTTACCATTAACTTCTACTTGATAAGCACCTATTGCTTGAGTAATTCCTCCAGCTTCAAGACTAGCAACACTTGTTTTTCTAATTGTATCAAGTAAGGTTGTTTTTCCATGGTCAACATGTCCCATAATAGTTATAACTGGTGGACGTGGTTTTAAATCTTCTTCTTTATCAACTATTTCATATTTTTCAAAGTTAGATTTATCAACACTTTCTTCATCTTTTAATTTCTTATTATAATCAAGCAATACTAATTCAACGGTTTCAAAACTTAAATTTTGATTTAAGTTAGCCATAATACCTAAATTAAATAATTTTTTAACAATTTCTGTTCCACTTACTTTTAAAATACTAGCAAGAGTTGCAGGAGTCATTTTCTCATGATAAACAATTACATCGTCTTCTTCTTGATTAGTCATTAATTTATCACGATGTTTATAAATTTCCTTACGACCTTTTTGGAATTTTATTTTAGCTTCATTTTTAGTTTCAACTTTACTTTTAACTTTTTCCTTTTTAGAAGATATATCGTCTAAATCAATATCAATTTTACTTACTAAATCAGAAACTTTATTTTCTAGTTCCTCATCATATTCATAATCAGGATTTTCATTTTCTTTTAAAGCATCTATTTTATTATCAAGCATGATAATCTCATCTTCTGTTAAAATTTCGTCTTCACTTTGATGTTTTAGCTCCAATTCTTCTAAAAGTTTCATAATCTCTGAAACTTCTTTATTAACATCTAATGCATATTCTAAAATACTCATACTCCACCTCTTTCTTTTTTACTAATAATAATTACTATTTATTTTCTATAACACTTTTAATATTATCATATACAAAGTCTGGTATACTAACTTCTAAATGACGTTCAAGAACTTTACTCTTTCTTGCTTTTTCTAATGTTTCTATATCTCTTTTAATATATGCACCCCGACCATTTTTCTTTCCTGTTAAATCAACTTCTACATTACCTTCTGGGGTTCTAACAATTCTTAAAAGTTCTCTTTTTTCTAATCTTTCATGAGTTACTACACAAGTTCTAAGTGGTATTTTTTTTACTTTCATAATTCACCTATTGTATTTTTATACCAAGAGAACTTGCATCTTCTAAACTTTTAATGTCTAATCTATATTTAGTTAAACGACTAGCTAATTTAGCATTTATACCTTTTTTACCAATAGCAAGGGAGAAGTTATCTTTATCAGCTACTACAATTGCTTCATTTTTCTTAGGGTCCATGATTAAAACCGTTAAGTTTTTAGCTGGTGATAAAGCATTTTCTATAAATATTTTAGGGTCTCTATCATATCTAATTAAATCTATTTTTTCACCCTTTAATTCTTTAATAATATTAGCAATTCTACTTCCCTTTTCACCTATACAAGCTCCAATTGGGTCAAAATTGGGATTTTCACTATAAACAGCTACTTTACTTCTAACTCCAGCTTCTCTTGAAACAGCATACATTAAAATAGTTCCATCTTCAAACTCTGGAATTTCAAGTTCAAATAATCTTTTAACAAATCCATAATGACTACGACTAAGTTTAATTACTAAATTACGACCTGAATTATCAATTTTCGTTACATAAACCCGAATTTGAGAACCCATCTCAATTTTTTCACCTGGGATTATTTCTCTTTTTGGTAATATACCATTACTTCTTCCTAAATCAATATAATAGTTATCAGTATCTTCAAGGGCTACTGTACCAAGTAACATCTCGCCTTCTTTATCTTCATATTCTTCTAAAACACTATTTCTTTCAGCTTCTCTAATTTTTTGAATTACAACTTGTTTAGCCGTTGAAGTTGCAACTCTTGAAAAATCTTCTTTAGGGGTAATTTCAGTATCAATTGTATCCCCTATTTCTAAGTCTTTATTGATTTTTTTTGCTTCACTTAAAGTAATTTCTAAATCCGGATTAACTTCTTTTTGAAACTTTTTTCCTTCTTCGTCAACTACTTCTAGATTATCGTCAATTACAGTTATATAAGAATATACTTTTATATCACCAGTTTCTCTGTTGATTACTACTTTACTATTATTTTTTCCATAATTCTTTTTATAAGCTGTTGTTAAAGCTGTTTCCATAGCTTCAAATACTATTTCTCTATCAATATTTTTTTCTTTAACAATATTATCTACGGCCATTAAAAATTCACTAGCGTTCATCTTCTTCACTTCCTTTACTTTTTCCATAAACTTCTAATACAAACTTTTCTTGAATTAAATTTGCCTCATCAATAATAGGATTAATTATATTAGTTGCTGCTACTACTTTGTCTAAATCAATTATTTCTTCAGAATCTAAGCAGATTTTTAAAAATAAATTATTATTCTCTTTTTCAAGAGAAACACTAGCAACAACTAAATTTAAACTATCAAGTTTTCCTTTAAGTAACTCACGAACCTTATTTTCCATACTCCTCCTTAACTAAATTAAAGAGCAGGATTTCTCCCACTCGTCTACACATATTATATCATATATTCTAAGTATTTCAAGAATTTTTTAATTTTTTAAACAATTTAAGTATATTATGGTTCTTTTTCTTCACTAGGCGTTAAATTTTCTAGTCCAGGGTCTGTTTTACTACCCTCACTTTCTCCACTTGGAGTAGTTGTTCCCGTTTCCTCCTTTGGATTTTCAACCTCTGGGGTTGTTACTTCAGGCTTTGTAGTTTCCTCTTTATTATCCGTTACATTGTTATCTTCTTTTTTCTCCTCTTCCTTAGTTTCCGTTGTAGTTTCTTTATTAGTAGTTGCAGGCTTCTTGTTTTTACTTGGCTTTGGACTTTGAGTTGGAGTATTAACTGAGGTCATTTCTTCTTGATAAGAACTATCTAAAATTATACCATTCTTAACATCTTCTAAAGTTTGTTTAGCTTTTTCAACAGTCTCTTCATTAGGTACCATTACA
>CANQEQ010000073.1 GCA_947595345.1 uncultured Bacilli bacterium
CTTGAAAACTCTCTTAATGTAAAACTATTTAAACCTTTATAGTAATATTTTTTTAAACTTTGAACAATTCTTAAAATAAGTCCTGATAAAGACCAAAAGATTAAAAAAGTTGCCACTAGCCCCATAACAATAGGTTTTAAAATATCTACTGCTTCTTGTAAAGTTAAATATTCAGACGTTACAATATGATAAGCTTTTCCAAGAACAATACAAGAAATGATAAAGACAATAATGCAAAGATAAGGATTTTTTAATTTAACTTTTTCATTTATTTTAGAACCATTTAATAAATCTATTAATTTACATTTACTAACACTTACAGTATTAAATATCATAACAATTAAATACATAATACTAAAGTAAATAATTGTCTTAATACAAGCAGATGATGAAAATACAAATGCAAACTTTGTGAGATTTGCTTCAAACATATTTGCAACAACTAAGCTCATTAGTTGAGATAACATAACTCCTAGGAAAAGTCCTACAATTAAAGATAAAATACCAATAACAAGAGTTTCTAAAAATAAAATAAAGGATATTTTTCTTTTAGAAATTCCAAGAGTTAAATAAATCCCAAATTCTTTATTTCTTCTTTTCATTAAAAACCTTGAAGCATAAATAATTAAAAATCCTAATATAAACGAAACAAAGACACTTACACCAGATAACATTGTCATCATTAGTTCAATAATGTCTTGTGTTGACTTAGAAACGTCCATCATAACTGTTTGACTATCAAGGGCATTAAAAACATAAAATATAGCAACACCAAGAATAAGTGTAAAAAAATAGATGGCATAGTCTTTAATACTTTTCTTAATGTTTTTAAACGATAATTTACAAAGCATCATTTAAGTCTCCACCAAGTAAAGTTACAACATCAATAATCTTATCAAAAAATTCTTTACGAGAACATTCACCTTTACGAATTTCTTTAAAAATTTTACCATCTTTAATAAAGATTACTCGTCTTGCATAACTAGCTGTAAATGCATCATGTGTTACCATAAGAATAGTTGCTCCTAGTTTTTCTAAATAATTAAATTTTTCAAGTAACATTTTAGCTGACCTTGAATCTAAAGCTCCGGTTGGTTCATCAGCTAAAATTAACTTAGGATTAGTTACAACAGCTCTTGCACTGGCTACTCTTTGTCTCTCGCCTCCTGACATTTGATAAGGATATTTATTTAAAATATTTTTTATGTCAAGTTCTTCACTAACTTTCTTTATTTTTTTATCTATTTCTTTTACATTTTCATTTTGAATAGATAAAGCTAAAGCAATATTTTCATAAGCAGTTAAAGTATCAAGTAAATTAAAATCTTGAAAAATAAACCCTAACTCTTCTCTTCTAAATTTATTAAGTTCATTACTTTTTAATTTAGTAATATCACACTCTCCTAAAAATATATGTCCTGAGGTTACTTTATCAATTGTTGATATACAATTTAAAAGAGTTGTTTTCCCAGAACCTGAGGCTCCCATAATAGCAACAAATTCACCTTTTTCAACTGTAAAGGACATATTATCAATTGCCTTTGTTAAAGACGAACGACTACCATAGTATTTTTCAATTTTGTCAACTTTTAAAATATTTTCCATATTTTTCTCCTTTCATAAGCATCATAATCTAAAAATGATAATTTGTCGTCTTTTTAATATTACTAAATATTACAATTTTGTAACCTTACTTTAATACTTCATAATATTTGTCTTTAGCAAATGTTATAAAAACTTTTGTGTATTTATTTTCTTCTGATTTAATATCTATTTTATGTCCTAATTTATTACACATATTTTTAGCAATATATAACCCCATTCCCGTTGACTTACTTCCATTTCTACCATTTTCGCCTGTAAAAGATTTGTCAAAGACTTGTTTTAAATCAGACTGTTTAATACCTATGCCATTATCTTCTATAATTAAAATTATTTGACAAGTCTCTTCTATAGCTTTAATTTTTATATAAGAATTTTTAATATTTCTTTTATATTTAATACTATTATTTACAATTTGACCTAAAATAAATTCTAACCATTTAGAGTCAGTTAATACAGAAATATTTACATTTTCTACTATATAATCTATCTTATTTTCTAATAAATAATCCATATTTTTAAGACCAACATTTTTTATAATTTTAGCTAAATTTGTCGTCTTTATTAAATAATCTTTAGGGGCATTTTCACATCTTGTATAATAAAGAACTTGATCTACATAATCTTCTAATCTTTTAAGTTGTAATTTTGTTTTCTTGTCAAATTTATCTTTATGATTATTACTAAATAAAATTAAAGTTGCTAAAGGTATTTTTATTTCATGAACCCACATTTCAATGTATTCTTTAAAATCTAGTAAAGAACTTTCTATTCTATTTACATTTTCACTCATTGATTTATTAATTTCATATAAAGCTTTAAATACTAATTCTCCTTCATAAAATTCCGGTTTAGTTAACGTTTCTAAAACTAAATAGGCTTTATCAAGTGATTCAATATTTAAAAGTAAATCTGTGTAAAATTTCTTTTTTCTAAAATATGAAATAAAGAAAATAAGACTAAAACAAATTATATATATAAAGCTTGACGATATAATTACAGATTTATTAACTTTAAAGGCTAAAAAGACAAGTAAATTAATAATATAACTAATTATAAATATTAAAACTTTATAAAAATTATCTTTAAAATATAAACCTAATTTCATGACAAGATATACCCCATTCCTTTTCTAGTCTTTATAACTTCCGGATAGCCAATTTCCTTTAATTTATTTCGCAGTCTACTAATATTAACAGTTAAAGCATTTTCATTTACATATTCAGCATTATCCCATAAACTAGTCATAAGCTCATCCCGACTTACAATTCTATTTTGATTATTTAATAAATAAGAAAAAATTATTATTTCATTTTTGGTTAAGGGTATTTCTAAATTATCTTTTTTAATCATTCCTTTTGTAATGTCAAATTTTAATTCTTTATAAGTTACTTCATTTATATTAATATTATAATTTTTAACTCTTTTTAAAACTGCTCTAATTCTTAATAGTAAAATATTAGGATTATAAGGTTTAGTAATGTAATCATCAGCTCCATAAGAAATTGATAAAGCTTCGTCTATTTCTGAATTGATACTTGTCACCATAATAACTGGAACATCTAATTTTTTTCTTATATTTTGTAATAAGACTTCTCCATTTATAAATGGTATATTAATGTCAAGTAAAATTAAATCTGGAGATATTTCTAATATTTTATTTAAAGCATTTTTGAAATCTTCTAAAATAATAGCTTCATAGGAATTATTTATTAAAAGTTCTTTTAATTCTTTACAAATATTCTTATCGTCCTCTATAATTAATATTTTTTCCATAACGCCCTCGTTTCACTTATTATAACATAAAAAAAGTTACATTAATCTTACAATTTTGTAATATAAAAAGATGTTACATTTTATAACATCTTTAATCATTAGTAGTATATTTATTAACAACAAAATCTGTAAACCAAGTTGTTTTATTATAAACTCCCGTTTCATTTTTATTTCTTGTAAAATCACAGATATATTTGTTACTACTATCAATATAACAATTTCTACCTAAATAACTACCAGCCTTATCTTCATTAGTATCTTTTCTTATATTGTTAACATTAGTTTTACTCATAGAATAAGCATAATCAAAGTTATCTGAATCTTCCCAAATATCATCATGAATAATGTCAACAAAACTATATTTATCATTTAAGTAATTTACACCTACTAATCTATCTCTATCATAGCTAATTAAGAAAGGGTCCCGAATATCAATTTGACGGAATTTAATATTATCAAGCATCTTAGGTACATTATAATTACAATTTTTTAAAGTAGCACTCCAAGCTTTATCATAACCTAAATTACTCAAAACTAATTCAATATTTCCACTACTCTTTTCCATATCAATATAATATTTTCTTCCACCATTTATTGTAGTATTAGAACCATTTACACAACTTTCAGGTTCACCAGTTTTCATATTTAAGCATACTTCCGGAAGTTCTAAATCTAATTTCCAAGCTTCACCACATGTAATATCTGTATTGATATTATAATTAGTACCATTCAAATTAAATTTTTCACTTTTAGATACTAAACAATATTTATTTTCTTTTTTATTATCATTATTTAAGTCTATTGTTTCATGGACTAATTCTCTTTTCTCTAAAGGTGTTTCTTTATTATCTACTTTCAAAATAGCATTTAATTCTGAAAATTTATAATTAGAATTCCAATTAGTAGCATCAGTTTGAGATAAATAATTTTTTAAAATATTATCAAGATTTGTTTTTATATTATAGTTAATATACCAATCAGGAGATTCTTTTTCATAGTAATCTAAATTATATAAAACATCATTATAATCTTTTTTAAATTCATCAACTTTAAAAGTATAAGAACATGTAAGTTCCGTTGATACATTAGCATTAGCTGTTATACCAGCTCCATTTGTAATATTAAAATTCGTACTATTATCTTTTATGTCATTAATACTAAAGTTTACTTTATAATTTTTTTCAGTACATTTTTTTGTAAAGTAAGTATAGGCATCAACACTACAACTTGCATAATTATCACCACTAAAACTTAAATTACCATTACAAGCTTTAACCTCTTTATTGGTAGGAGTTTGTCCGGTATTATTATTAGAACATGACTTGACATCTTTAGGTCCGGCTGGTGGTAAAATCAACATATCCGTATCAGGTGGCGCAACCCAAGACGCTGGAATATATAAACTATCATTTCCAACTTTATAATAAGTTAAATTTTCACTTTTATTATTTACAACTCCTAGAACATTATATATTTTATCATGAGGAAATTTGTTATTATTTTTTCTTTGACAAGTACCACTTGCTGAACAAGTTCTAAAATAACCATCAAAAGCAATTACTTTAACACGTAAATTAACTCCAGCTTGTCCTTGATTTTGATATTTATAATCACTTCCAAAACCTGTAATTCTTGAACTATAAACAACTAAAGGAAAAGAAACGGAATAATTATCTCCTGATGCTACTATCTTTAGTCTTAAAAAATAACCATTTTTAAATTTAGTATTTTTAATTACACTTTCATTAAAGGAAAAAGTAAAACCTACATTTTCATAACAAGAACTTCTACTATCAACACATTTTGAACCACTTTTATAACACATAATGTTAGTTAAAGAAGTC
>CANQEQ010000074.1 GCA_947595345.1 uncultured Bacilli bacterium
TAAAATAAAATCTTTAGGAACCTATTAATAATTTTTAAAGGTTCTTTTTAGCTACTTAAATAAAAAAATTCCAAAAATAATATAATGAAAATTAAAAATTCCTAAAAAATTCTTGAAAAAAAAAGAAAATACTTGAAATAAAATCTAAATATGATAAAATGGTTATAGAAGATATGGAGGGAAATAAAATGGAAGAGAAGAAAATGATAACAATTACACTTGAAAATGGAGCCAAAGAAGATGTAGAACTTTTATTATCTTTTAAATTCAATGATAACAACAAAGAATATGTTATATATACAAAAAATGAAACAGATGCTAATGGAAATGTAACAATTTATGTATCAAATGTAACTCGTGTAGGTGAAGAAATAACTTTAAATACGGTCAGTGATGATAACGAATGGTCAAGAATTAAAGATTTATTAAGAGAACTTTCTAAAAACGAGTAGTGGGGGTGAAAATAACATGCAAAATAATATAACAGTTTTAAATAGTGACATAGAATGGAAAGATGGAGTAGTTGCTAAGCCTGGTAATACTAAATATACTAAGGCAGCTAAGTTAAGTACCCATCAAGTTTTTCGTACTAAAACTAAAGAAATAATGGATAAAGCACGCACTCCAAAAGAAGCCGTAGCACCTGCTACTTTAGCTCAAGCTTCTGAAGAGGTTAAAGCACCTGAGGTAGCAAATACTACTGAAGTAGCTCAAGTAGAACCAACCGAGACTGCACCAGTTGAAGCTACTGCTCCTAAATTTTTAGAGGACGACAAAATAGTTGAAAAAGTTAAAAATTTGAATGTTACTTGTCTTCCAGGACCACTTGTATCAACAGTTATTGGTGGAAAAAAGATAAGAGTTATTCCTGATGTTGTTGCAGCAACAAAACATACATACCAAGTAGTAGGAACTGGAGAAGTTGTAACGTCTGAGGTAGAAGCCAAACCACAACCTACAGCAAATGAGATAGCTCCAGTTGAGACATCAGAAATTGCACCACCTCAAGAAGAAGTAACACCTCAACCAACTTTAAATGAAGAGGTAACTACTGAGGAGACAGCCCCAACTTTTGATTTTGGACAAAAATTAAATATTGGAGAAATAAGCGAAGAAGCCGTTGCTTCAGATGACCAAGAAATTGCATCGCCTGACGATATAACAACTACAAATGTAACTGATAAAGATTATAAAGAAGAAAAATTAAATAATTATTTAAACAATGCTGGTCAAGAACTTGAACCTGAAATAAGTGAAGATAATTCAGGTAAGATAAACTTCAAAGATTACTATGCTGGAATAGAAAACTATAAAAGTGAAATAGAAAATCTTGATAGTCAAATTGGCGTAGCTGAAGAAAAACATAACAATTTAACCGAAGGCTATAATGCAGCCCTTATAAAATTAAAAGAATATAAAGAAAAACTTAAAGAAGAAAAATTATCTAGAACTATGCGTTTAAAAGTTTTAGATAGTGAAAATGCTGATATGGAATTGGCTATTGCTATGAGTAAAAGAATTTCGGAAGATGATTATCAAGAAGAAGACTCATACGATGGTAAAGGCCTAACTGCTTAGACTTAGAAATCTTGTTAGAAATAGCAAGATTTTTTAATTATACTTTAACATAATATAACTATTTTCTTTTTAAGAGCTTTTTGATATAATATGAATAGTCAAAAAAGGACGTGAAGTTATGAAAATTAAATATAATTTATTAAAAAATGAAAAAAATACAGAAGCTAGATATGGAACAATTGAAACAAACTACGGGACTTATGAAACTCCTATGTTCATGCCAGTTGGAACTAGAGCCACAGTTAAAGGTTTATCACCTGATGAAATATATGACCTTAAAAGTGGTATAATTTTAGCTAATACATACCATTTATGGCTAAGACCAGGAGAAGATTTAATTGATAGAGCTGGAGGACTTCATAAATTTATGAATTATAAAGGACCAATTCTTACTGACTCTGGTGGTTTTCAAGTTTTTTCTCTTGCTCGTCCTAAAGATATTACAGAAGAAGGAGTAAAATTTAAAAGCCATATTGATGGAAGTAAACTTTTCTTAACTCCTGAAAAATCAATTGAAATTCAAAATAAACTTGACAGTGATATAGCTATGTCATTTGATGAGTGTATTCCATATCCTGCAACTTATGAATATTCTAAAGACTCAGTTGAAAGAACTATTCGTTGGGCTAAACGAGGAAAAAGTGTTTTCAATAATCCCCGTCAGTCTTTGTTTGGTATAGTTCAAGGTGGTGAGTATGAAGATTTAAGAAAACATTGTGCTCTTGAATTAGTTAAAGAAAACTTTGATGGTTATTCCATTGGAGGAACAAGTGTTGGAGAAAACAAAGAAACTATGTATAAAATGGTTTCCTATTCAACTAAATATTTACCTAAAGATAAAGTACGTTATTTAATGGGAGTAGGTGACCCGATTGATATAATTGAAGGAGTAATAAGAGGTGTTGATATATTTGACTGTGTCCTACCAACAAGAATTGCCAGACATTCTAATGCTTTTACAAAATATGGCAAGATTAATTTAAAAAATAGTAAATTTAAAGAAGATTTTACTCCAATTGAACCAGACTGTGACTGCTATGCTTGTAAAAATTTCACCAAAGCTTATATTCGTCATTTAGTAACTTTAAACGAGATGTTAGGTTCAAGACTATTATCAATTCATAATATAAGATTTTTAACAAGATTAACCGAAGATTTAAGAGAATGCATCAAAAATGATAATATAATAGAATACAAAGAAGAATTTATAAAAAATTACTATGGCGATAAAGATTACTTAAAAATTGAAACAACAGGACAAGGTGAATAATGAAAACAGAAATTATAAATGAATTAACTCATGAAAATTTAGATAAAGTAAAAAAAGAAATTGCCTCTGATAATTTAGTAATTTTTCCAACTGAAACTGTCTATGGAATAGGTGCTAATGCTCTAAGTGAAGAGGCCGTTTCAAAGATTTTTGAAGTAAAAGAAAGAGCTAGAAATAATCCTTTAATCGTCCATTTAAAGAATAAAGATGAGATTAGGAAATATGCTTTTATTCAAAATCCAATTGAACAAAAATTAATTGATACTTTCATGCCAGGACCTCTGACAATTATATTAGAAAAAAAAGATATAATTCCAGCTCTTGTAACAGCTTCACTTTCAAGTGTCGGATTAAGAGTACCAAGTAATAAAATTGCTCATGCTTTTTTAGAATATGTAGATACTCCAATTGCAGCTCCAAGTGCAAATATTTCTAGTCGTCCAAGTGGTACTAAAGTATCAGATATTAAAAATGAATTTCAAGGTTTACTAAAATATATAATTGATGGAGGAGAGTCTGATATAGGACTTGAATCAACAGTTGTTAAAGTAATTAATCATATACCTACTATTTTAAGACCAGGTTTTGTTACTAAAGAAGATATTATAGAAGTTGTTGGTTGTTGTAATGTTTCACCTCATGTTTTAAAAGAAGTAGATGAAAATACGAAAGTAGAAAGTCCGGGAATGCTTTATAGACATTATGCACCTAAGACAAAATGCTTATTAATATATTCTTCTGATAAAGAAAAATTAAAAGAAGAGGTAAAAAATAATTTAACTTATAAAACTATAATTTTAGGAAGTACTGATTTAGAAGATATAAATTCATATAAATTTATTAACTATGGTAATACTTTAGAAGATATTTCTCACAACTTATTTTCATTGTTAAGACTAGCTGATAAATATAATGGTGATTTAATAATAATTGAAGGAGTAAAAAAAGAAGGTTTAGGTTTAGCTATTATGAATAGACTAATTAGAACTTCTAATTTTAATTATATAGAATTATGAAAATAGATAGATATAAAAAAGTAGGTAAGAATAAATATAAGGTTTATTTAGAAGATGGAAACGATTTAACTTTATATGAAGATGTTATTTTAAAATATGAATTACTTTTAAAAAAAGAAATAGAAAATATAGAAGAAATAACTAACTATAACTTAAAATATGAGTTATATGATAAAGCTTTAACTTTAATAAGTCATCATATTCGTAGTGAAAAAGAAATAAATGAGTATTTGAAAAAGTATACCAAAGATAGTAATTTAATAGAAGAAATTATAGATAAATTAAAAGAAAATAATTTTTTAAATGAAGAAATATATTTAAAAAGCTATATAAATGATAAAATTAATTTTTCTAATTCTGGTCCTTTAAAAATTAAAAGAGAATTATTAAATTTAGGTTTTGAAGAAAATGAAATTGATAATTATTTAGCCAAGTTTGATAGTTATTTAATTAAAGAAAGAATAGAAAAATATGTTAATAAACAAATAAAAAGTAATAAAAAAAGCTTATATATTTTTAAAAATAAAATGTTAGTTAATCTAATTAATTTAGGTTATGAAAAAAGTGATATTTTAAGTTTTCTTGATACAGTCTCACTTGATGATACTAAATTAAAAGAATTAGAAATAAAAAAACTTAGAGCTAAATATTCTAAGAAATATCAAGGTGAAGAGTTAGAAAATATAATTAAAAGAAAACTATATGAGCATGGTTATTTCAATTAAAAATACATGGATAATAAAATTTATTCATGTATTTTTTATGTTAATATTAAATTATATTTCCTAACAAGAATAGTAAATAAACATAAGTTTGGAAATGATTTGTTAAAAAATAACAAAATAAGACAACTTGGTATATTAAAATAAAAATACTTGAAAAAGTAAAAAAATTGTAGTAATATGGTATTAGAAAATAGGGACAAGGAGGTATGAAAAAATGAAGAGAT
>CANQEQ010000075.1 GCA_947595345.1 uncultured Bacilli bacterium
CTCGTTGCAGCTGTTTTTCCCCAATTAAGTAAAGTTTGATAAGGATTTGTCCAACTGCTAGCTTTTTTATCAAAATGGTCAGTATAAGGCATCGCACTTATAGCATCTACTACATTGCTAATAGCTGGCCAATATTGTCCATAAGCTGTTACATAACCCCATGATGATTCTCCAAAGACATCAGCTGAAACATAAACATTCAATTTATGAAGTTCATTAGTTGCATACATTAAGAATTTTTGAATAGCCTCGGCTTTTTCTTCTCCATAAGTATTTTTATAATCAATTGTACCAGCACTTTCATAATTTCCTAATCTATCTGGAAATCTTACATAATCAAATTGAATTTCATTAAAATGAAATAAATCAACGGCCTCTTTGGCTAAATTTATAGTAAATTCCCATACTTCTCTTTTATAAGGACTTGGCCAATATGAACCACTGTGTTTTAAAAGGCCTCCACTTTTAGTTCCTATGGCATTAGCTTTGTTATCAAGGGCATAGTAATCATCTTTAAACGTCGTAATACGTCCTATAACATAAAAGCCATTTTCTTTTAATTTGGAAATTGCATATTGATAGTCTTCTATACTATTATTAGCATACTTATAGTTAGTTGGGGAATATTTTTCATAGACTTTGCTCTTATAAGCTGGAACGGTATTATCTTTAATATCAACTACAAAAGCATTGATTTTAGTAGTTTTAGCATACTCTATGTATTTATCAATTGAACTTTTTATTCCTTTAGCCCCATTTATATATAAAGCATATACTTCACTTGGCATTTTGTTATCTTCAAAAGTTGGTTTACTAACAGGATAATAGTCTAAATTAGCAGCACTTCCTCCACCTAGTTTGTTAGTTCTTGTTTTATGAGTTTTATAAATTCCGTCTTCGTCATAGTTAGCCTTAGCTTCTTCTAAAGTTGAAACTAAATATTTACTATAATAATATCCTTCTTTATCATTGTATTTTACTTTATAAATATCTACTGTACCATCAGTTTGGAATTCGTTATAACCAGTAATTTCTACTTTCTCTCCTTTTTTTAGAAGAGTTGAAATCTTGCCATCTAAATCTTCCATAAGATTATAAGAGGTCCTTACAAATAGTTCTTTTTCTAAAACAACATCAGTTAATTTGTCTTTAATGTTATCGCTTAAAACGTAATAAGTATTTTTGTTGTATTCAATTTTTAAATATTCTTTTTCTTCTTCTGTATATTTTTCTTTTTCATAATATTGTACCTTAGTTCCTCTTACAATTTCTTCTTTTAATTCAAGTTTTTTAGTTTCTTTTTCCTCTTTGTCTTGAGTTTCTTTTATAGTTTTTAATTCATATAAAGAAACTTTACTTGTACTACTAGCAAGATAACCTGTTTTAGACTGAGAGAATAAAGAACCATTGGTACCATTTACACCTTTAAATATAAAAATACAAGCTGCAATAAAAATAATAAATATTAAAACTAATGCTACTTTTTTTACTCTTAGTTTTCTTCTTCTCATAATTAAGTTAACTCCTTAATATTATAATAACACATTTTTTCCTATTTAATTAATTTTATTTTCTTTTTTTTGCTATTTTTTGGATTTTAGAATTTTTTATGGTGAACTTTGGCTGATATTAAATTTGAAACTTAAGAATTATTTTTTTGAAATATAGTTTACTTAAGGAGTAAAATATCCGATTAAATTTGTGTCAAAATGTGAAAATTAGGTTATAAATATGATATACTTATATAGTTGGAGGTATTATATGTTATATGATGTAATAATTGTTGGAGCTGGGCCAGCTGGATTGTTTTCAGCTTATGAACTTGTCCGTCAAAAGAAAAATATAAAAGTTTTGTTAATAGACCAAGGTAAATTTGCTGAAGACAGGGTTTGCTCTATGAATAAATATGGTACTAAATGTTTAAATTGTAATCCATGTCAAATTTTATCTGGTTATGGTGGTGCTGGTACTTTTTCTGATGGAAAGTTAAATTTTGTTCCGAAGCTTGGAAAAAGTGATTTATATAAGTATATGACTAGTGATGAGGCCGAGAAACTTCTTACAGATACTGAGAATATATTTAATGAATTTGGAATGGATAGTGATATTTATCCAACTAATATGGATGAGGCTTTGAAAATAAAAAAGGAAGTTAGTAAATTAGGAGCTAATCTTTTGATAATTAAGCAAAAGCATTTAGGAAGTGATAAATTACCTGGATACATTACTAAATTTACAAATTATCTTAAGGAAAATGGAGTTACGCTTCTAGATTCTTGTGAAGTTTTAGACATTATAAGTGAAAAAAGTAAAAATATTGTTAAGTGTCGTCATAAGAAAAAAATGTTTGACTATGAAGGCAAGTATGTAATCGTTGCTCCTGGTAGAACGGGTGCTAAATGGCTCCAAGAATTAGCTGATAAATATAAAATTCCTTATCTTTCTCAAAGTATTGAAATTGGAGTTAGAGTTGAGGTTAGAAAAGAGTTATTAGAAGATTTGTGTAATGTGATTTATGACCCTTCAATATTTATTAAAACTAAAACTTATGGTGATGAGATTAGAACTTTTTGTACTAACCCTGGGGGATATGTAACTAAAGAAAATTATTATGGATATATTTGTGTAAATGGTCATGCTCTAAAGGATAAGAAGTCTAATAATAGTAATTTTGCTTTTATTAGTAAGGTAAATTTAACAGAACCGGTTACTAATACAAGGGAATATGGAGAGTCAATTGCTAGAATTGCTAATGTGCTTGGGGATTCTAAACCGATTATTCAAACACTTGGTGATTTAAAGAAGTTCCGAAGAACGAGAAGTAGTCGTTTAGATAAGCAGTTTATAACCCCTACTTTAAGTGATTGCGTTCCTGGTGATTTGGCTTTAGTTATGCCTCATAGAATTATTACAAATATAATTGATGGATTGGAAGCTCTTGATAAAATAATACCTGGTGTTAATAATGATGAAACTCTTTTATATGGGCCGGAAATTAAATTCTTTAGTAATGAAATAGAAACTGATAATCATTTTAAAGCTCATGATATGAATGTATATTTTGTAGGTGATGGAGCTGGAAAAGCTGGTAATATTGTAATCGCTGCTGCTACGGGATTAGTTGCTAGTCGGGATATATTAGAGAATATGAAAAAATAAGAAGCATGTAGTTATTGCAAGATAGAAAATGTTTTTAGGATAAATAATTGGTATTTTATATATTGTGTATATTAATTAGGTAGATTAGTTAATTGTTTGGTTTTATAAGTAAATTAAAAAGGAATTTTCATTTTAGATTTTGAAAACTCCTTTTATTTAAGTTTTAAATTTAGTGTTTTGGCTTTTTTGTATTCTTAGTTGGTGTTTTTGGTTTTGTTGATTTTTTTTATGTTTTATTCATATTTTTTTAGGTTATTAATAATCTAAATTTCTATTTGGAATTATTAGAGTTTCTCCTACTGTTAGAATAGTTGAAGTTAAATCGTTTAATTTTATAATTTCTTCTATTTTAACTCCAAAGTTGTTAGCTATTTGATATAATGTATCGCCTGGTTCTACAACATAGAATATATTTTCAGTAGTTTTAGAAGCTATTGGAATTTGAAGTAATTGGTTTATTGTTAATAAATTGCTAGTTAGACCATTATATTCTTTTATTTCTTCGGGAGTTATATTGTATTTTTTGGCAATTGAGTATAAGGTATCACCGGCTACTACTTTATAGATTTCATAATCAGTTTCAGAAGCTGTAATTTCTTCAGGAATATATAAAATGTCACCTATTGAAAGTATATCACTTGTTAAATTATTTAATTTTTTTATTTCGTCAACTGTTGTGTTGTATCTTTTAGCTATTTGATACAAAGTATCTCCAGCCTTTATAGTATATACGATATTTTCAATTTCTGCTTTGGGAATTTGCAAGACTTGACCAATTGATAATATGGTTGTTGGTAGATTATTATATTCTACTAAATCTTGAACAGTAGTATTAAATTTCTTGGCAATAGAATATAAAGTATCACCTTTTTCTACTATGTATTCATTTGTATTATCAGCAACTGGTGGATTAGTAGTAGTTGTTGGAACTCTTAAAATTTGGCCGATTGATAATATATCACTTGTTAAATCATTTAAAATTTTTAATTCATCAACTGTAATATTGTATTTTCTAGCAATTGAATATAAGGTATCTCCTTTTTGGACAGTATAAGTATCTCCTTGGTTTACTTCAGGCTCATTAGGAATACTAGGAGTTTCACCCGGTTTAGTATAAGGTATTCCTATAAATTCACATACAGCTTTTACAACAGCTTCAACGTAATCTAATAAATTATTTTGTAATTTTCTTCTATCATTAGGATTGTCTATAAATCCATATTCTATTAATAAAGCTGTGGTATTAGGAGTCTCACGCATGATGTAGTAATAGTCCTTAGTTGGATCTTCTGGCAAAACTCTTTGATAATATTTTCTTTTTATTTGACCTTCTTCACCTATTGCATCTAAAATCATAGCTGGTAGTGTGGAGTCGGTACGAAGAGGATAAACTATTTCGGCACCTTCACCACCTCCGGAAAGATTTTATGTGGTTAGGCATTCATTTTTCCTTGATTTTACTGCATTTAATTTTTCTAAAAAATACTATAGGGGAAGGTAATTATGTGTGATTAACAAAATTACCTTCAATTTTTTATATTTC
>CANQEQ010000076.1 GCA_947595345.1 uncultured Bacilli bacterium
AAGACTTAATTAAAATATATGAACCTGATGGATTTGATTGGTTAAGCTATCAAATAACTAAAAGCAATATATTAACCCTACATCATATAATAAAAGTAGCTGATAAAGGAATTCTTAGTATAGATAATGCTGCTTTATTAACTAAAAGAGCCCATAGAGCCTTAAATATATGTGAAGTACGTGATATTATTTTATATTTAGAAATAAATAATTTTTTTCTAAGGATTATAGAAAAAGGTGAACCTTTAGACGAATATTTTAAAGAAGATGCTAGACAATATAAAAAGGCTTTAACAAAAACCTTATATAAATAAAATATTTTAAATTTTTAAACTAAAAACTACTAACAAAATGAAAGTAGTTTTTTTATATTTAACTTTAATTAATAATCTTTAATTTTAATCTTTAGGTCGCATAATTGGAAATTTATCATATAAAAATTCATTATCATAAACTTTATCATAAAATCTTCCAACAAAAGTAAATGGTTCTACTCCATTATTTCTTAAAGCCATTCTACCAAGAGCTGAATAAGTTAAAATAACATCAATTAAAATAAAACTAAAAACAATATAATAGATTATATTTCCAACTTTATAAGGTATTTTATGAAGCCATTTAGAAATAAATGGATATACAACTTTCATTAAAACTAAACCACCTAATCCCCAAAAAATCATAAAAGGAATAGTTGTTCTTCCCATAATATTTAAAAACATTCCCTCATAATTCCAAAACTCAACTCCAAAAACTTTATCAGCTATTAAACTAGTTATAAATTCTGTAATACCACCTATTAAAGCTGAATATAACCAAGTTTTAAATATTGTTCTCTCTTCATTACGTCGTCCTAAAAAGATAACAAAAATAGCAACCCCTACTCCATATATAGGACTAAATGGTCCATAAATTAAACCTTGTCTTGAAGAAAAAGTTCCGGTTCTAATTAAATTAAGTATCTCCTCATAATAAGTTCCAAGTAAACATCCTATTAGAAAAAATATAAATATTTTTTTAAAACAATATCCATAAGCAAATATTTTTTCTTTTTCTTTTTTAGTATTTTTCTTTTCAGAATTTTTATTTTCTTTTATTTGTTTTTTCATAACTCACCTACTATTAGATAGTATAACATAGTTTCTTGAATTTTAAAATGTTTCTATTTTGCTTGTTATTAAGAGATAAACATATTATAATTAAAGGGAAAATAGTTTTCTTTTACCCTAATTTTAATTTTTTTAAGAAGGTTTTTACCTTGCCAAGTGTTTTTTCACATTCAGAAGGCTTAGTTATTTCTATATCCTCTATTCCATCTGGAAGTTTAAACCAAACAACACCTGTTTTATAAAGATATAATGTTCTTAAAGAATAAATCTTATTATCTAAATTAGCACATTTTTCTAACAAGTCTTTATGTTTCTTTTTTTCACTTAAAGACATTTCATTATAACTTTTAGCTAAACTTTTAGCTTCAGTTAACAAATTATTGCCAATGATTTCTAATTCTTCCTTAGTATAGCCTTTATACTCATTATAGTCTATTAGCCAATCTAAACTTTTAAAATATTCTACTTCATAATAATCTTCAAACTTAACAAATTCACAAGCATTATTATTATCAACATAAAAAGGGTTCCCGTCTTTAAATAAAAGTTTCATAACACTATCTGGTAAAGTAAAATTTTCTTGATGGAATAAACTTGCTAAATCTCCTTTTTGAACATAGACTACATCTTTTTCTACAATTTTCATTAAATCCTCTCTTTCCTTAAAAATTTATAGACTTTTTCTTTTTCTCTATTACTTAAAAAATTAGCATTTGTTTTATCTACACTAAACTTTGTATTACCAAAATAATTTATAAAAGCATTATTAATAACTCCAAAATCAGAATCACTTCTTGAATAAGAATAATTACTAAGTAAATCTTTATTTTCTTCATTAAAGATACTATTATCAAAACCTATACTTTTAATTCTTCCCTTTAATTTATAACTATTTAATCTTAAATACTCATCTATTACTTCTAATTTTAATTCTTTATTGTTTAAATCTACTCTTTCACCTAAAATAAAATTTCTAACATTAACTAATAAAGTATACATATTAAAAGTATAATTTCCGTTTTCTAACTTATTTTTTTCTTCTAATAATTGATAACCTTTTTTAACTATTTTTAAAAAGTCTTGATTATTTTTTAACTCTTCTAATTCAATATATAATTCAGTTTCATAATAAGGTTTCATTCCTAATAAAAATTCTTCTATTACTCTTAAAGAACGAGTATCTATTTTATCTAAAAAAATATTATCCAATTTTCTCATATAATAAGCTAATATATAACCTACATTATTATAAAGATAGGTGTATCTTGCCATTAATTCTAAACGAAAATCTAATTTCTTTTTAAAGTTCATAATTATCTCCATTTGCTTTTATTATAATCTAAAATTAGTATTTATACAATTTCCTTGACGTTAATTAAAATAAAAGTATAAAGTTTATTAACCCTATACTTTTATTTATCATTTTCTAAATAATTTTCATTTACAGCTGTATCAATTTCTTGCATAGCTTCATCTTCTGAAACTATTTCTTCCCAATCGTCCATATTCTCAGAAACTAGAATTTTAACCTTAGTATCTCCAATTAATTCTATTCCAAGTTCTTCGGATACTACATAATTAATTTTATTATCAGTAATGTTGACTTCTTCACAAATTGGGTCTTTTAAACTTCTAACAATAATTGAAGCATCTGTATAGTCAACATCTTCTTTTTCCCGAATATTTACGACTTCTTTATAATTAAAAGTTTCTTTAACTACATCTGTTTTAGTATCATTATCATAAGAATACCAAATGTTTATATCATAACTACCACTTATAGTTATCTTTTCATCCTCCCGAACTCCTTTAAAATTATGATTTATAACCCAACAACCAAGCACATTACTAGGCTTATTAGAAACATCTATAAAATGGCTATGTTTAAATACTTTCTTACCTTTTCCTAAAACGGCTTTGGTAACTATTTCTCTATAACTAGACATAAATCCTCCTCATTTTAATGTATGCAACATATTAAAAAATGAATACAATAAAAAAAAGTAAATGGTTTAAGTTTAAAAATTATCCACAAAAATCCAACAAATAAATTGACAGTCTGAATTTATTTTTTTATAATTAACTCTGAGATGTAACCTATTGTTAGGTGTTTCCTCTGTTCATATCTGAATTTTATAAAATATTTTTAGAAACGAACGGAGGTGATGTTCAATGATATTAGACTTTCTAGAAAGGAATACTAAAAGTGGAAACACTTACAGCATTTGCAATGATTATATTCTTCATAATCGTTGCTCTGAAATCAAAGAACTAGAAGAAAAGCACCTTTCATCACGGAATGGTGCTTTTCTGACCAAAAATATTGAACAGAGAAGTACCTAACGGCTAAATCAGGTTACATCTCTTTTCTTATTTTACGCAACAATAATAAAAAGTATGCGTAAAATTCTTCTTCTTAAAGAATTGTTGGCTATTGTACCACAAATTCTATAAAAAGTCAACAAAACAACAGAGAATAAAACTAGCAAAACATACATATTCTCTATATATAATTCTAGCAACTTAATTAAACTTTTTCAAGGTATTTTTTTTCAAAAGGTTTAAATTTTGCTTTTAAAAATGTAAAATAAATTAAAAAACAGGTAGATACGTTTTTATGCATACCTACCTTTTTATTAGCCAATTAATTTATTAGTTGTATCTATTCCAAGAATTCCAAATACTCCATGCTATATAGCCTAAATATTTTAATATAGTTTGCAATCTTTAGTATGATTAGGTACTTTTTTACCAACGCATAAATAATTTTTAACTATTGCTGGAGTTGTTTTTACTCTAATTAAACTATTTACTTTCTTCTTTATTACTATCAGGTAAAATATTATAAAATTCTCTTATTTGTTTTTCTATCTCATCACGTAAAGCTGTATTTTGTTTAAGAAGTAATTTAACATTTTCTTTTCCTTGACCAAGTTTCTCACCTTTATAAGAAAACCAAGCCCCAGACTTTTCAACGATACCAGCTTCAACTCCTAAATCAACAATTTCTCCTTCTTTACTTACACCTTCACCATACATAATATCAACGGTCGCAGTTCTAAATGGTGGAGCTATTTTATTTTTAACTACTTTTATATTAGTTTTATTTCCAGCTATGGAATCTCCAATTTTAATTGGTTCACTTTTTCTAACATCAAGTCTAATAGAAGAATAAAATTTTAAAGCTCTTCCACCGGGAGTTGTTTCAGGATTTCCAAACATAATTCCAACTTTTTCACGTAATTGATTAATAAATATAGCAATTGTCTTAGTTTTATTAATTGTTCCTCCTAATTTTCTTAAAGCTTGAGACATAAGTCTAGCTTGAAGTCCAACATGAGAGTCTCCCATTTCTCCATCAATTTCAGCTTGAGGAACAAGTGCAGCTACTGAGTCTATTACAATAATGCTTATAGCATCACTTCTAACTAAAGCTTCACATATTTCTAAAGCTTGTTCTCCAGTATCTGGTTGAGATAATAATAATTCATTTATATTTACTCCTAAATTTTTAGCATACACCGGGTCAAGAGC
>CANQEQ010000077.1 GCA_947595345.1 uncultured Bacilli bacterium
AAAATCAACCCGAACGGATTGATTATATATGTTAAGTTCAAACTATAAAAGTTCGAACAGAAACGTCACTGGAGCGAATGATGGGAATCGAACCCACGTGGTCAGCTTGGAAGGCTGAAGTTCTACCATTAAACTACATTCGCATAAAAAGT
Organism: uncultured Bacilli bacterium; assembly: GCA_947595345.1. Taxonomy (GTDB): domain Bacteria; phylum Bacillota_I; class Bacilli_A; order RF39; family UBA660; genus RUG591. Next base: position 153 of record CANQEQ010000077.1, read on the forward strand.
AGACATTTTCAATTATACTATAAAACGAATAATTGTCAACTACTTTTTAAAGAAATACCTTAAAAAAATTAAAAAATTAAAATAATTTTAAAAAAAATATGTATAAACAATTAATACCTACACATAATATTCTTGATGGGTAATATTAGTTATTATTCACCAGGAACACATAGTTGTTTCTATAATATAAAAACTCTATCAAACTTTAAATTTATATTTATATGTAAATTTTTAGTTAGCATGATAGAGTTTTTCTTATATTAATTTAATCTGTTATAATTATTTAATATATTTTGATTAGTTACCTTAATTGCTTCTTCTCTCTTTATTCCTTTGATTTTGCATAAATTATCACATATAATACTTATATTCTTAGGAGAATTAACTTCTCCTCTTAAAGGTTCAGGTGTTAAATAAGGACTATCCGTTTCAAAGACAATACTTGTAAGAGGAATTTCTTTTAAAGTTTCCTTTAATTTAGTATTCTTATAAGTTGATACACCACCTATACCAAGTAAACAACCAAGTTTAATATATTGTTTAGCATTTTCTAAAGAACCTGAAAAGCAATGAATTGTAATCTTTAAATCTTTATATTCTTTTAATATATTATAAGTATCATTAAAAGCATCTCTAGAATGAATAACAACCGGAAGAGATAATTTTCTAGCTAAATCAAGTTGCTTTTTAAATAAATCTATTTGTTCTTCCTTATTTTCCTTATTATGATAGTAATCTAAACCAATTTCTCCTATTCCAATTATTTTTTTATTTTTTTTTATTAAATCTTCAAGATAAGGAATAGTTTCATTATTAAAATCTTTAATCTCGTCAGGATGTAAGCCAATTGTTAAATAAATATTAGGATACTTTTCTATAATACAAAGACCATCTTTAATACCTTTTAAATCACACCCTGAGATAATAAAATTAGAAACACCACACTCTAAAGCTTCTTTTATAATATTATCTATATTATCACTTAATTCTAAATGACAATGAGTATCGGTTAAATAATTCTTATTCATTTTTAGTATCAACTCTCATGAAAATTGGTTTAAAATCATTGATTTTTATATTAGTTTCTAAATTACCAAAGGTATTTATACTATCTATATCTACTTTTTTAGTATTTATTTGTCTTAATATTTCACAAGCTGTTCTAGGCAAATAAGGTCTTAATAAAATAGCACCTATTCTAATACTTTCAAGTAAATTATATAAAACTGTCTTTAACTCTTCAGTCTTTCCCTCTTTTGCAAGAGTCCAAGGCATAGTCTCATCTATATATTTATTACATCTTCTAAAAATATCAAAGATTAAATCTAAGGCTTCAGGTACTTCTAATTTATCCATTTTTGAAATTACTTTACTATGAGTATTTATAACTAAATCAATTAAGTCCTTATCATATTCAGTTTCTTCTTTACATTCTTCTATAACTCCATCAAAATACTTAGTTAACATAGATAAAGTTCTATTAACAAGATTTCCTACTGTATTAGCTAAATCAGTATTATATCTTGTAACTAATAAATCAACACTGAAATTTCCATCACTTCCAAATGGTACTTCCCGAAGTAAATAATATCTTACAGCATCAACACCATATTCATTTATATATTCTCTTGGGTCTTTATAATTTCCTAAACTTTTAGATATTTTTCCTCCATTTATAACTAACCAACCATGTCCAAATATTTGATGTGGTAAAGGTAAGTCTAAAGCCATTAATATAGCAGGCCAAATAATTGTATGAAAACGAACTATCTCTTTTCCTACAATATGTAAATCAGCTGGCCAATATTTTTTAAATAAAGCATCGTCAAGACTTAAATAACCAAGGGCACTTATATAATTAGAAAGTGCATCTAACCAAACATAAACAACATGCTTTTTATCAAAAGTAACTGGTATTCCCCAATCAAAAGAAGTACGAGAAACACATAAGTCTTCAAGTCCTGGTTGAATAAAATTATTAATCATTTCATTTTTTCTTGATACAGGTTGAATAAAATCAGGGTGTGTCTCAATGTATTCCATTAATCTATCTTGATATTTACTTAATTTAAAGAAATAAGCTTCTTCCCTAACTAAATTAACCTCTCTTCCACAATCCGGACACTTCCCATCAACTAACTGTGTTTCAGTCCAAAATGATTCACATGGTGTACAATAAAGACCTTTATATTCACCTTTATAAATATCTCCTTGTTTATATAATTTTTCAAATATTTTTTGAACAGTTTCTACATGTTCTTTATCAGTTGTTCTTATAAATTTATCATAAGAAATATCTAAACATTTCCATAAATCTTTAGCATTTTCTATAACTTTATCAACATATTCCTGTGGTGTAACCCCACTTTCTTCTGCTTTCTTTTGAATTTTTAATCCATGTTCATCACTTCCAGTTAAGAAATAAACATCATAACCTTCTTGTTTTTTAAATCTTGCTATGCTATCAGCTACAACGGTTGTATAACAATGTCCAATATGAAAATTAGCTGAAGGATAATATATTGGAGTTGTTACATAATATTTTTCTTTTTCCATAATTTACCATTCCTTTCTTTTTATCTTATTAATTATCTAAATAAAATTACACATCCGTTTCATATTCCACCTCACAAAAAAACGAGTTCTTCCTAAAGGACGAAAAACTCGTGGTACCACCTTATTTTACATATTTCTATGCCTCAAACTTTTAACGCAAGTAAACGTGTTTCCAAGCTCCAAAACCATCTTCAATTTCAAATTTTTGTTTTTTTCACCAACCAAAACATCTCTAAAAAAATTTCAAAATTTACTCATTTCTTCTTCGCTTTATGCCAGTATTCTATCATAAAAAAATAAACTATTCAAGATATTTATCTAAAAATAACTCCATTAATTTGAATCTTTCTAAACTGTTATCTTCAAGCTCTTTATTAGAAATCATAATAAGTAACCCAACTGTATCTCCATTTTTAATTATGGTTTTTATGTTGTAAGATGCCATAATTGCTTCTTCTTCATTTATTAAATTTAAACTTCTCGGACTAATCTCACATACATCACTTCTTAAATCTATTAAATGACTAAGATAAGGACTAAGATATTTACCTTTATATTCTTGATATTTATATGGTGTTAAGACAATAGAACTTAAATCTGTAAAAAATATATATTCTTCATATAAGGTTTCTATTACTTCAATTAAATTAGTAAGAGCTATATCATATTTATCAATACTTGAATAACGATTTAAAATAATACTATCATTAGAAACATTTATTTCTACTTGTTCATTTTCTTTAATTTTTAAAACTTTTCTAATCTCTTTTGGTATAACAATTCTTCCAAGACTATCAACTCGTCTTACCATACCTGTTGCCAAATTAATCACCCAATTTTATTATTGTTTAAAATTCTCTAAAATATACCATAATTAAAAAAGTTATTGTTTAAATAACTAATTAATTCCAATTGTATTTCTATTGATTTCTAAATATTTTAAATAAGTTTCATTAAAAGTATTAACTAATATAGTATCTCGCATTTTAACAATATCTAATATTTTTTTATTTAAGTTTGGAAGAAATATAGAATTCAAATAACTATTTAGTCTTTGTTTTTTAAATTCGTCTAAATTATATTTTTCTAAAGACTTAATTAATATTTTAATTAAATCCGTAGAATAATCTTCTAATTTATCTTTAAATTCATTATAATTTTTCTCTAATTTAGGTCTTAATACTTCTAAATTAGAAGCATTTAATTTATTTTCTTTCAAAAATTTTTCTTTATTATCTATTAATTCTTTTACTTTATCACGATAAGAATTAACAAATAAATCTATATGATTATTAATTTCTTCTTTATCGGCAAAACTTTCTTTTATTTCAAGAATTTTTAAACTTAACATTTCTGGTATAGAATTCAAAAGATTATCAATTGTTAAAACTAGAACTTCTAAATTATTTTCAATATCAAGATTTAGTTTATTATGGTAAATTTCTTTATTTTTTACTTCTAACTGCTTCTTAACATCTAAGTCTTTGTTCATATTAACCCTTTCTATTATTCTATTTACATAAATAAAATAGCATTTTTTAAAGAAATTGTCAAATTCGTTAAGTAATTAAAAAGAATAAAAGCCTTGAAATATAAAAAATATAGTCAAACTTGACTACATTTTTACTTCCTATTTTCTTTAATTATTTCTTCTATTTCATTATCAGATAAATTAGATATTTCTTTAATATCTTCTATTGATAACCCTTTATGTAACATATTAATAACCATATCTTTTTTAGTTTGAATAACGCTTGCTTCTCTTTCTTCTTCTATGATGCCGTTTAATATCATTTTCTCGTCTTCTTCTTTACTTATATA
>CANQEQ010000078.1 GCA_947595345.1 uncultured Bacilli bacterium
TGATTTGAATTCTAAAGAGTTTAAAAATATTAAGTTTGATGCACCTTTTAAAGACGATGCAACAGCTAAGGCTCCTGTTCAAAGCCCGGTTCAAACTCCAACAAAAGTAGCACCAGCTCCAAACCCTAGTTCAGCGTCTCAAGCAAGTCCTCAAACGATTAATATAAATCCTAGTATACCTAGTATAAATACAGGAGTAATTAATTCAAGCCCAGTAAATAATGTAGGAAATGTTAATACTAAAGCACCAGTTGCTCCGAGTACTCCAAGTCCTACACTTCCAATTGGTGGGCAAAATCAAACTGAAGAATTTTTATAAAGAGGTGATGAAATGGAATTTGTTATTATACTACTTGTTGTTCTTTTCGTTGTATTATATAGAAAAAGTAACGGTGAATCTTTATACAAATTCGTAACTACAAGTATTGGAAATGTTTATGATAAATATGCTCCATATTCTTTTAAAGTAATTCGTGAGAAATGTAAAGAAATGGGGCTTGAGTATAGTAAGAAAGATTATACAATTCAAGTTATTGTCTTTGCAGCTGTTGCCTTTATTATATCTTACCTATATTTCTATAATATGGTAGTTGCTTTATTTTATGTTGTAATTGTAATAGCATTTATTCCTTATTTAGCTTATCTTAGATGTAAAAGATTATATAGTGAATTTATTTTTGAGCAAATTCAAGTTTATGTTACAAATACAATTATGGAGTTTCAAACAACTCAATCATTTGTAAAAGCTTTAGAAGGAGTTTATGAGTCTGGGGTTTTAGAAGACCCGGTAAAAACAGATGTTAAGGTAATGATTGACTTAGCTTATCATAATGGTGATGTTGGTGAGTCAATTGAATATATGAATAGTAAATATGATTTTTATATGACTCGTAATATGCATCAATTATTCCTTCAAGTAACTAGAGAAGGTGCTCATGATACAGTTGAAGTACTTGACAATATGTTACTTGATGTTGACCAACTTGTTGAAGGAGTTTATCAAGATAGAATGAATCGTCAAGCTTTTCATAAATCATTTGTACAATATGGATTACTTTTGTATTTAATGGTTATGTTAGTTCAATGGTTAATTGGTAAAGATGTTTATATTGAAATGGTTAATACCAATATTTTACTGCAAATAGGTTTACATATAGTTGTTTTATTCAATAGTTATTTTCTTCTAAGTGGAGAAAAATATTATAACGAGAATGTGGGGGCTGAATAATGGAATTTGCGATTGTCGTTTTAATAGTTATTTTTGTTCTTACTTATGGAGGTGCAATTAATACTAAAAAATTATATGAGGATAATAAAGCTTTATTTGCTCTATTGAAAGAAAAAGATTATGATTTTTTAGTTAAATCTAAATATGGTGGTGAGGTTGACCCTGACCAAATGTTTGAAAAGCGAATTAAACAATTAATGATTGGTTTTGTTATAGTTTTAGCAATTTTGTTGTTTAATTTTTCTTGGATAAATTTAATTATTGGAATAATGATTATAATTGTTCTTTATAAAAATCAATATTCTAGTTTAAAAGGATATTATAAAAAACATTTAACTGAAATTGACCAAACACTGCCTTATTATTTAAAGAGTATTGAAATACTTGCTCAGCATTATACAATTCCCGTTGCTATATCTAAATCAATTGAAACAGCACCTTTGATGTTTAAAGATGGTTTAGTTGAAATGGTTAAAAAGATAGATTCTGGAGATTCTTCAATTAATCCTTATTTGGATTTTGCTGAACAATATCCGGTTCGTGATTCACTTCGTATGATGCGTTTATTGTATCGTTTAAGTATTGGTGCTCAAGAGAATAAACAAGAACAATTGTTAGTATTTTCAAAGAGTGTATCATCACTTCAAAATAAAGCTAGAGAGCAAAAATATCAAAAACGTCTAGATAAGATGGAAAAGAAAACTCTTGCCATGTTAATGGTAACGGGTGGTGGAACGATGTTAGTATTGTTCTTAGCTATGATGATGATGATGATGGATATGTAAACCATGTCAAAATTGATTGATAATTAGTTAAAATAATGATATACTAAAATAGTAATAATAAGAAAGGAGAAACAGTAATGAAAGAAGCGAGTGGAGAGTTAAGTATGACTTTAATTGTTATCGTTGCTGCTGGAGTAATTCTTGCTTTATTTATGGCATTCCGTGAACCAATTATGAATGCAATTAGTAGTAAGTGGGGAGAATGGACAGGAAACGATATGACTCCAACAAATATGATTGTTAAAGACTATAATTTATAATTTTAAAAAATAAAGAAAAGAATTTAAGGAGATGTTAGTATGAGAGAAGCCGTAGGTGGTTCAATATTATTTTATATTATATTAGGTTTTATAGCTGTATATATAGTTTTCATAGGGATAATTATGAACTACGCGGCTACTTATCGTGCTAGTAATTATGTCATAACAGCCCTTGAGCAAACTGAAGGTAATGTTTCAAGAAGTCAACTTGAAAGTGATTTAAAAAGTAGAAACTACTATAATGATTTGTCAATTACTTGTAGTGAAAATACTAATGGAGATGCAATTTACAAAGTTACAACTAAAGTAAGATTTGAAATTCCTCTTATTGGTATTGCTGGAAACTTAAATATAAAAAATGAAACCAAGGCAATTTATGGTGTAAGATGTAAAATGAACGCAGTTGACGGAGGACGTTAATTATGAACATAATTGTAACGAATAAGTATAAAGATTTAATTAATAGTGCTAATATTGAAATTTTAAAAGAATTAAACGGAGTATTTCAGGTGTCTGAAATTGCTAATAGTTTTAATTCAATTTTTTATAAAAAACTAATAATTGATGCAACTGCTTTAAATCGTTTTCCTAAGGAAGATGTTTTAAGAGAATTGGCTAAGACATTTGACACTGAAAAGTTAATTTTGTTTTTGCCACCTGATAATCCACCACCAAAGCAATTCTTGTCTTTTTTAGTTAGTATTAATATTTATAACTTTACAGATAATGTAAAGGGATTAATTGAATTGGTTAATAAAAGTAATACTTATGAAAATGTAAGGACTTTTGCAAGTTCACCAGTTGTTGAAAGACAAACTGATAATGAGCTTGATTTTAGTCAAGGTGTTGCTGAAATGAGTAATGGACGTATTATTTTAGGTATAAAAAATGTAACTAAAAATGCTGGTAGTACTGAGCTTACTTATTTATTAAAAAAGACATTAGAGGAAGTTCATAAACGCAAGGTAGTAGCCTTAGAATTAGATAAAAAAGATTTTGTTTTCTACAATAATCGGGAAATGTATTCAATTGATTCTAATAAATTAGGTGAATTTCTATCTATGATGCAAAATCAAGATGTAATATTAGTTGATTTAGGTGATGGTAAACAACTTGATATTTGTAGTGATATAGTTTATCTTGTAAACCCATCAATGTATAGAATAAATCAATTAATGATGGGAAATAGAACAGCTTTTAACGAATTAAAAGGAAAAAAAGTAGTTTTATATAATAGTTTATTAAGTGAAAAAGATGTAAATGCTTTTGCTAAAGAAGCTGGTATTAGTGTGTATTTCAATTTAGCTCCTTTAAATGACCGAATTTTTAATCCAATTTTAAATGATTTGTTATCTAAATTAGGACTTATATTTGAAAGTGAAGCACATGAAACTAAAAAAAGTTTTTTTGACTTATTTAAAAATTAAAGTTTGATAGGAAAACCTATCTTTTTTTATTTATGTTTATTTCTTAAGGAAAGTTTGCTTTTTTTTAAATATTATGATATAATCTGCATTTAGGTGGTGGTCTTATGTGTAATAGCGATATGCAAATGATTTTAGGAATAATTATTACAATATTGAATGTTATACGCTTTTTTATACCAATAGTTTTAATTATATTATGTACAATTGATATATTTAAAATAATTGTTTCTAAAAAAGAAGACGAGATAAAAGATTTAAGAAAAGATGTAATAAGAAAAATTATTTATGCTGTTATTATTTACTTAATACCATTTTTAGTACCATTCTTTTTCCATTTAGTTGACCAATTAATACCATTTAATTATGACGACAGTTGGAAAGAATGCTGGGATATTGTAGAACAAAGCAAAAAAAATCAGCAAAATACTTGATTTATTTTCAATATTTTAGTAATATAAAAATATACGTATGCATAGGAGGAGTTATATGAATTTATTAGAAACTTTAGTTATTAATTGTGATACAGCATTAGTTAAAACAATTATAACAGGAACCAAGGTAGTATTTACTTTAATACAATGGGGAATACCATTAGTTTTAATCGTATTATGTACAATTGATATGTTTAAAGCAATGGCAAGTGGTGATGAGAAGAAAACAAAAGAAGTACAAAGTGTTAGTATAAGACGTTTAATATATGCAGTAGTAGCTTTCTTAATACCATTTATTA
>CANQEQ010000079.1 GCA_947595345.1 uncultured Bacilli bacterium
TAAATACAACTGTGTTTTCAACGACAATTATTTGTATAATGTTATTTATTACAATATGCTTATTATCAGCTTGTCTTACTATGAAAAATTCTATGAATAAAAATATTATAGAACTTACTCCGGCTGATGCTATATTTACAGTTAATATGAATTCTAATAAATACTATGATTATTATAAAAATTATGGTTATAATGATTTACAAATAAAAAACTTCCATTATACAGCTAAAGAAGTATTTAATATATTTGATTTTGATATTACTTCCTATTTTAAAGAATATATTGAGGTTAATACTTATGCAACAAAGGATTTGACAATGAATGATACTCTAGGTTCTAAATTAGATTATGTTAGAACTAATTTTCCGTTTTTAAATTATGATACCAAGGAACCTATTATGAAAATTAGTGATTATAATAAAGTAGCCAAATTTTATGGTATAAAAGAATATTCTTTAAACGATAATGAATATATGATTATTGCTGATTTTAAATCAATGGTTGATATAAGAAATCTAGCTTTAGAAAATAAAGAAGAAATAAATTTATTTGGATATACTTTAAAGCCTAAATATAATTCATGTCAAGCTGGATTTTTAGAAATGTCTAGTAATCACATTAATTCAGGAATAATACTAGTTCCTGATAAAGTTGTAAATGAAGAATATATATATCAAAATCATTTAATAGGTAATTATAAAACCTCGGATAAAAAAGAAATAAGTAAAATAGAAAACAATATAAATAAATTAGATAAAAATATAAAGGCCAAAGAATACTTACTTCCAAGTGGTTCAACGAAACTTGCTATTAAAGAAGCTACTTTAGGCTTAACAGCTATGGTAACATTTATAGGTTTATATTTAGGTTTTATTTTCTTAATTAGTAGTACTGCTATTTTAGGTTTAAAAGAATTAAGTGAGAGTAGTGATAATAAAGAAAAATTTAAAATTTTAAGAAAAATTGGAGCTTCTGAAACTTTAATTAATAAAGCTTTATTTAGACAAATTGGTATCTTCTTTTTACTTCCTTTAATCTTAGCTTTAATTCATTCAGTATTTGGAATAATGTTTGCTGTTAAAGTATTAGAAGTATTTGGAACTGAAGAATTATTGCCATCTATTATTGTAACTGCTATTTTCTTATGCTTTATTTATGGTGGATATTTCTTAATCACTTATTATTCTAGTAAAAATATAATTAAAGAGAAAATTTAAAGAAGAAATTATGGAGAATTTAAAAGAAAAATTACCAGCTATTTTAGGTGTTTTAGTAGTTTTATTCTTATGTTTTATAGCTTATTATTATATATTTATTTTTAAAACATATTATTATACTAGAGTAGATAATCAAAAAGTAGAAATATTAGAAACAAGTGATAATATGAAATATGAATATACATTGGAATGCTACAAGGAAAATGGTAATAAGAAAAAAATTAAATTTAAAACTAGTAGAAAACTAAAAGATGAAGCCTATTTAAAAATTGAATATATGGAATTAAGAGGAGTTTATGCTTGGAGTGAAATAGAATATAATAATATGCCGAGTAAAGTAAAAGAAAAATATAATTAAGCAATATTTTCTAAATACTCTACAAAAATGATTTATTTTGTAGTATAATGATATTAATATGGTGGTTGTAGTATGAATAATGAAAAATTAGATTTTAATAAGCTGTTTTGGTTGTTTATTTTTGGAAGTATATTAGGATGGTTTATTGAAGGTATTTGGACGTTAATTACGACTAAGCAGTTAATAAATCATTCAGCTGTTGTTATAGGTCCTTTTAATATGGCTTATGGAATATGTGCTTGCCTACTTTCAGCATTATTAATTAGATTTAAAGATGATTCATACCTAAAATTATTTTTAATTGGGTTTATTGGAGGAAGTATTGTTGAATATGTCCTAAGTTGGGGAATGGAGTTAGTCTTTGGATTTACAGCTTGGGATTATTCACATCTTTTTCTTAATATAAATGGTAGAGTTTGTTTATTATTCTCAATTTTTTGGGGAGTTATAGGAATTGTTTGGATAAAATTTTTCTATCCGATTATTATAAATGTTATTGCTAAAATAGAACCTAAACGAAATAAAAGAATGCAAAAAGTTGTTATTTGTTTTCTAATTTTTGATTTATTACTTACTTTTTGTGCAGTTTCAAGAGCTAGGTCTTGTGAGAAGGGAATACCTCCGGCTAATGGCTTTGAAAGTTTTTTAGATAAGACATTCAACAAGCAATATTTAGTTAATATGTTTAATAATAATTGGAGTGAGTAAATGAAAGTTTTAGTTTTATCTTGTAATACTGGTGGAGGTCATAATGCCTGTGGTAGGTATATAACCAAAGAATTTACTAAAAGGGGAATTCCTTGTTCTTTTGTTGATTATTTTAGTATCATAAGTGATAAATCTTCAATTAGAGCTGAGAAGATATATTTAGAATCTACTAAAGGTAATGGCACAGTATTTAAAAGTTTTTATAAATTAGGAGAATTATATAGTAAAACGGGAATTACTAGTCCTGTATATGTTCTTAATAAATTAACGAAAGAAAAAATATCAAAATATATAGAAGAGAATAATTATGATTTAGTTATAGCTGTTCATTTGTTCCCAGCTATGGCTGTATCGGCTTTAAAGAAAAGTGGAAATCCTATTAAATTAATAAATGTTGCAACTGATTATACCTGTATTCCTTTTTGGGAAGAAACAACACCAGATTATTTTGTAATTCCTCATTCTGATTTGGAAATAGAATTTTTAAATAAAGGTTTTTCTAAAGAAGTCCTACTTCCTTTAGGAATTCCAGTTTCTAAAGAATTTCAAGAAAGTTTAAATAAAATAGATTTTCATACTAATAAAAAAGTTGTTTTAATAACATCAGGTAGTATGGGATTTGGAAAAATGAAAGATATTGTTACAAGTCTTTTAGAAGTTTTAGATAATATATTCGTAGTAATTATATGTGGAAGTAATGAGAATTTATATAATGAACTTTCAAGTATAAATAATCCTAATATGTTAGTGAAAGGTTTTGTAAATAATATGAATGATTATATTTATTCAAGTGATTTAGTTTTAACTAAGCCAGGAGGATTAACCAGTACTGAGGTTGCAGTTTTGAATAAACCAATGGTTCATATAATGCCAATTCCAGGAGTTGAAAATTACAATGCTAAATTCTTTTCAATTCATGATTTAAGTTTAGTATCAAATTCAATTGAAGAAATAATAAGTAATACTAAAAAGATTTTAGAAGATAAACTTTTACAAAAAGAGATAATGACTAATCAAAGAAAAATAATAAATAAAAATGCTAGTAGCGATTTAGTAGATTTTATTTTAAATAATTTAGAAGTTTCAGTTAAAGAAAAATAAAATAATCACTTCAAATTTAAAATTGAAGTGATTTTAATATAGTTCTAATCTAATAAATATATGTTATTAAGGAACTATATTTTCTTTTTAGGAAAACTCTAAAGATTAATCTTGTTTTTAATCTCTTTTTTTATACCTTAGTAGTTTAAAAAGACTTAATTAAAATCTGCGCGCACGCCAAAGTTAGTTTGCTCAACCCAATCTGTGTTGAACTCGCCTAAAGTCCGAACAGAAAACACATTAGAATGAGTGTTCCACGAATTGAATTCCCAAGGCGACATCTATAAATAGATTAACCTTAATTAAAGAATATTAAATTTCTTAACAAAAATCAAGTAAGAATTATATAATTTTTATAAATACTTAAAATTAATTTTTTATTCAAATTTTAAAGGAAAATTGAGATTTTGAAAAGAATTTAACTCAATTTTTAATTTTGTAAAAAAATGTAAAAATTAATTGTAAAATTTTGTAAACTTAATAAAAATAAAATTAACTTTGTGCTATTATATTAATTAGGACATTTTCTAAGTCTACGTTAGCGTGTGCTCCATTACTAGAATTATCTAGGGACTGGAGGTGATAATATGGCTAGTAAAATTATTTTTTTACAAGTTATAATATTATTACAACTTATTCTAGAAATAATGCTAGTAATAGCATTATTAATAAAATAACAAAAAACACTCTAACGAATAGTTAGAGTGAAACCTTTTTTAAGGAGCACCTCTAGCTGGGCTAGAAGATGTCCATTTTTAATATATGAGATAATCTCAAATACA
>CANQEQ010000080.1 GCA_947595345.1 uncultured Bacilli bacterium
ATCTAATATAGTGATTAATAAAAAAATCACATAATTAGATTATACGTGATTATATGTGTACTATTTTATTACCAATTAAACCTGAATATGCTAATAAAATTATAAAAAGAACTAAATTATATGAATATAGAAAAACTGTATGTAAAAGAAAAATTGATAAGATTGTAATATATAGTACTTCACCAGTAAAAAAAATTATTGCTGAAGTTGAGGTAAAGGAAATAATTTCTAATTCGTAACAGGAATTATGGAACGATACTAAAAATTATTCTGGCATAAAAAAAGAAAAATACTTAAAATATTTTGAAAACAAAGAGATTGCTTTTGCTTACAAATTAGGAAAAGTTACTGTATATAATATTCCTAAAACTTTAGAAGAAATTGGAATAAATTATTTTCCTCAGTCTTATGTTTATTTAGATTTTTAATATATAAAAACATGGAAAATGTTATTAAAAAGGCTTGTAATTTGCTATTTTATATGCTATATTAAGAACGTTACTTTGATTATTTTTCAAGTAACATTGTAGAACTTATTGGAATTTATAACATCATTATAATTAAATTCTACAAGCACTAGCTTAGCTGGTGTTTTCTTTTGGCGTAAAAAAAGATTATCAAATTGTTTTTTTGGTAATCTTTTTGTTTATTTATTTTTCTAAGGCTTTAGTTGTTGTTACTTTCTCGCATTTCATACTTTCGTTATTATATGTATAGCCTTCAGTTTTACAGGTATTTGTTGCTTCTTTGGTATCAGTAAGTGTGCATTTAGAACCATTTAAAGTACCTTTTTCGCATGTATAGGTTGTTTTTACATTGCTTGTTTTATAGCATTTGCCATTTATTTCTTTTGTTCCACTTGGACAAACTAATCTATATTTAGCTTCAGCATAAGTCTCATAGCAGTCTTCATTTGGTCCTTTACGACATATTCTTATAAGACAAGCACTATTTTCAACTCTTAAAGCTTGATAATACCAGCCATTGGCTTCTTGATGTTGGGTATAACTTTCTACACAGTAGCTTTCTGATATTTTGTCTACTTGTTGACCAAGACAGTTACTACCATTTAGGGTATAACCACTACTACAGCTTTTAGTTGCTTTAGCATTAGTTGTATTTGTTTTAACACATTTGCCATCAGTTAAGTTATAACCTTCTTCACAGGTTTTAGTAGCTTCTTCGGTTTCTACAAGCTCACATACACCATCTTTTAGGGTTCCGGTTTCGCAGTAATATTCTTTTTGTTTTTCTTTAGTAGTTTTATTTCCACAACCACATACAGTAAGGACTATAATACTACATAGTAAAATACTTAAAATTTTTTTCATTTTACCTCCTATAACTTAGTATTAAGTATAAATACTTTAGTATATTATATCATAAAGAATGGGAATTAATATCTAAAAAATCACCTAAATAAGTAGTAATTTATGTTATAACTAATTCATTCGGTAAAAGATTATTTTGATATTTATCTTAAATTTAAAAAAAATTATAAAAATATATTTAAAATATTAAAAAAATTTGATATAATAGCAAGTCATTAACACGAATTTCATTTTTTATGATATACTTATATTATAATAGGGAGAGTGATTAGTATGAATAAAGGAATTGTTAGTGCTAAAGAATTAGCATGTTATATTATTGATTATTATAATAGCAAAGATTTTTCTAAAAAAATTAGCCCTATCAAATTACAAAAATCACTATATTTTTGTTTTGCTTATTGGGGTGGTTTTGTAAGAAAAAGCAAATTAGCAGATACTGAAATAACAATTGATAAAAGTGAATGGCTATTTGAAGAAAATATTGAAGCATGGGTTTATGGTCCAGTAGTTCCAGATGTTTATCACGACAATAATTTAATGAGCAACAGAAATGACAACTTGTTTGATAATAACGAGGATGTTAAAGATTTCATTAATGGAGTTCTTGACGATATTTTAAATGTTTCAGATTTTAAACTTGTTGAAGTATCACATTCAGATAATTGTTGGAAAAAGAATTTTGACCCAAATAGTGAAAGACATAATATTGTAATTGATAAAGAAGACATTATAACTGAATATGCAAAGATTTCTTGGTAGTTCTATTTCTATTAGAAGAAATAGATTTAAAGAAACTGGTCCAAAATTTGATATTGTTTCAATTAATTATGTTGATATTGGGAAAAGCTTCAATTCTATCAATTCTAAAAATGAATTTTTTACAAATTATGTTAATACTCAAAATCAAAAAGTATTTAAAATAATCAATGATTTATATTATAAAATTAAAAATAATATAAATAATATAAATAATATATTTAAAGACTACACTTTTGATGAAATATATGATAATGGAAAAGTTATAGATAGATTAATAATTTTAATAAATAAAACAAACAATAGTAGCTACAGTTCAGTAGATTTGCCCAATATTTATAAACTTAAAAATAATATAGAACCTAAAGTTCATTTATATGTTCAAATATTAAATGGGAATATATTAATTCTCTTAATTGATTTATACCACTTATCTATTCCTGGAGATTTGTATTCTAATCATAGATTAATTAAAAGAATATCTTTAAAAGATTTGCCTAATATATATCGCAAATACAAAGAATATAATTATAATTTGAATAACATATTGGAAATTCCTGAAAATGAATTACAATCAATTTCATAAATAATTATATTTTTTTATATCAATTCATTCAGCTACTTTTTGGCTACCTAAATAATATTATTATTCCTTGCTCTGTTAAAACGTAAAGTAAGTATCTAATTTTTTTCAAAAAAATAACACCTAAATATTAGGTGCAACAACAAAAAAAATAAAAAATGTGGAAGACATCTAATCCCAAAATGTCTCTCTTTTATTTTATGTATTTTATCTTCTTAAATACATAATAACATAAATTTAGTATTTAAGCAAGTAATAAACAATTGGAGCGGATGATAAGAGGGTTTTAAACCTTTTATCACAAAAATATCCCTCACTCGTTAAGTAGATTATATTATAAACTTTGGGAAAAATCAATAACTATATAGTAAAGAGGCTCAAAATATGGTATAATTTTATTAGTTCAAATACTTGTGGGAGAAAAAATATGAATTCAGATTTTATTAGATTATTAGAATTAGAATATAAAGAATTAAAATTAGGACTTTCAAAAGCATCTATTGAAGGTAAGGGTACTCCTCAGGAAATAGCAGATAGAAGAGAAGAATTGTTTCATTCATTTTTCATTAAATATTTTCCTTTTCCTTTTAGGATAACAAAAGGAAATATTATTGATAGTTATAATAATAGAAGTGCATCAATAGATTGTGTTATTCTTGACCCTTCACATCCATATACAATTGATGCAAAAAATAACAAAGCATCTGTTATTCTAGCTGATGGTGTAGACTATGCAATTGAAATTAAAGGCACTCTAGCAGATAAAGATGAAATTGCAAGAGCGTTGAATCAAATTAAAAGTGTAAAAGAATTAACTAGAATAAGAAATGGTTTAATATGGGATAAAGATAAAAATGAATATACTTATAAAATACCCACTATAATTTATGCTGAAAAAACATATTCAAATATTGAAAAACTGATAGAAACTATTTTAGAATACTATAAAGAAAATAAAATAAAAAGACTCTATCAGTTTGATATTATGATAGTGGGAGATTATACAATTATAAATTCATGTAAAGGTCAAATCAGTTTTAATAATGTCCAAGGCATTTTTTTTTGAAAAAACTGGGGATAAATCTTTAGCATTTCTATTATATTTAATGTCTAATATGCCATTGGTGCAACCCACAATGAATGAAAATATATATAATTTATATTTAAATCAACTTTTTCCTCGCTGTTCTTATCGCGAAGACTGGAATAAAATTCTTGAGGAGATTGAAAATAGTTGATATGAAAATTGCTTTTTAAGTTCTTATTGAAGGTAAAATTGGGGAAAAAGCAATTGATTAAGAATGACGTAAAACAAAATATTGGCAAACTGGAGAGAAATATAATAAAAAACTAATATATCTAATAAGCACGCTAATTGATTATGTCAATTTGCAAGTGCGTTTCTAAGTTGTCAAAAACTTAGTATGTAGCAAGACTACGACTA
>CANQEQ010000081.1 GCA_947595345.1 uncultured Bacilli bacterium
ACTATTGCTCCTGGCTTTTCTTCTGTTGCAACATATGTTATTTCAGGTGCTGTTTTAGTAAGTGTTGGACTACCTTTTTTAATTATTCCTTCTTTAGCTTCTTCCACTGTATTACTTAATTGTTCACTTACAAGAAGACATTCTGCAAAGTTAGAGAAACCATTATTCTTACAATAATCTTTTACTCCTTTTATATGCATATATTTAAGTATCTCAAATGTTTCATTTGAATTCTTTGTAAGTTTAATGTTTATATCTGTTTTTAAATCTATATCATTTTTAGAATTTACAAATACTTGCATTTTTACTTTTTTATTTTCTTCAAATGTATAAGTTTGACTTATACTTGATAGACTTTGTTCATCTTCACTTTTATTTCCTGCATCATCTTGATATGTAAAAACTACATCTTTGTTAGTTGTAGTTATATCAAGCTTCATAGTATCTGCTGAGGCAAGTCTTATTCCTTTTTCACTTGGGTTTAAGTAGTTACTTATACTTACCATGAAATAGGTCTTACCATTTTCATAATATGAATTTTGATAATCAACTTCCAAAGGTACATTCATTTCATTTAGATTGCCATCTACTTTTACTTTGAAACTTGCATAACTGTTGTTCCATACATCAGTTGTATAATCTACATTTTGATTTCCGATTGTTACACTCTCGTCTATCCATAATCTTAATGAATAATCTTTAGTATATGTATTTGTATTAGAATTGATTTTCTCTACCCATATTCTTGTATCATTTAAGGTCTTATATCTATTAGCATTTACTAGTACATCTTCGCCACTTGTTAAGTATACATCTATATCTTCATCCTTAAGTCTTGTTTTACTAGTTTGTTCTTCTCCATAAACTATGCTTATTCCATAATAGATGTCTTTCTTGCTTTGGTTCTTACCACTTATTGTAAAATTAAATACATTATCAGATAGTTTTAAAGCATCGTCTTTATCCATAGGAACGGCATTTTCTAAATTAATCTGATTATTTTCTGTATAGTTCATATAGATGTCTCCGGTTACTAATACAGAATTTTTATTTCCTATTAATGTATAATTTATAAATGCATATGTTACTCCAAATACTGTTAATAACATTACCACTACTGTTACTATTATTCCTATTTTCTTATTTTTATCTTTCATATTGTATCTTTCCTTTCTTTTTTAATTTAATTTTATTAATTAAAAAAACGTATAAAAACTTAGCATATAAATTGCTAATTTTTTATACGATTATTCTAGATTTTTACAATATGAAAATACTAGGTCAGTTGTACCTAAAGTACCCCCCCCCAGGTTGAGTTACACTTAACTTTATTTCCTATTTTTACTTGGTATCTCTTCACTTTTTCATACCTCCTTGTCCCTATTTTCTAATACCATATTACTACAATTTTTTTACTTTTTCAAGTACTTTTATTTTATTATAACAAGATGTCGTATTTTGTTTATAATTGTTAATTATTTACAAATTTATGTTTATCCATTATAATTTTAAAAAAAAGTTTATATAAATCTTGCTTGATTTTTATATTATCTTTATATATTTTATATAAATTAAATAATGGTTTTTTTAGTATTAAATTAGATTAAAAAATTATTTAATATTACCTATATTTTAATCACTTAAAAAAAGTTATTTTTTTGTCATTTTTTGCTTGACAAATCGTCGTTCTTGAATTATTATAGTAACTACCAATTCGGTTTTTAGGCGAATTGGTCGCTAGTATCACACTAGCCAACCCCTTTTTATTCTTTTTAAGGGACTGTCCACAGGGGGTGGCAGTCCTATTTTTTTATATTTAAAATAAAGTCAGTTTTAGAAACTGATTTTTTCATATTCAATTATTGAAGAATACCTTATATTATGGTATAATACAAACTTCAAAGGGTGATTTTATGGTTACAATTTTAAATCAAAAACAAATAACTTTAATTGAAAGCATTATAAAGCTAGCAAGTGCTATCTATGATTTATATGATAAGTTATATATTATAGAATTAGCTCAAGGTAAAGATAATAAAGAATATCAAGAAATTCTAAAGAAAATTAATAGTTATTTAGAACTTGAAGAAGATTTATTTCAAAAAATAAATGACGATTCTTGCTTAATTGAAGATTACATTGATTACATAGACCAAACTAAAGCTTTTTCTTATTTTACAGATTATAATATGCTCATGAATATAGATAAAAATATTATAATTAAAAAACATATATATAATCTTCTAATGACTTTAAAAGAAAAAGATAGATTAGAAAAACATTATGAAAATACAAAAATTCAAGATAATAAAATCAGCTATGATGTATCAGTTTATCTTACTAACCAAATACATGATGACATAGAAAGAATATTTATTTATTTAACTGAAAAAGCCATTTCTAATGAAGACTTTGAGTACTATAAAGAAAGACTACAAAAATTCAAATATATTTTAAATTTTTTAAACAGAAGACTAAGTGATATTAGAAAAAATCACTTTAAAATACAAGACGAGATTAATCTTTATTCCTTATCTTTAAAAACTATTTTAAATGCTAAAAATTCTGATTATTTAGCTATTTTAACAACTTATTTTAAATTTTATCTTTCCTTACATTTAAAATCTATAAGTGCCTTAGGGGAAGAAGATTATTACAATAATGACAAATATTTTGAAATTATAATTGAATATTTAATTATCATGTCTTACTTTGAAGTTGCTCCTGATAATGAATTATTATTAAAATCTAGTTTTTATGGTATAATTAAAGAAGATATTAATAATCCTAGTATTACTAAATTATTTGAACTTTTTAAAGATAAAAAAAGTAATTCAGGAATTAAAATCATAGAATTGAAAGGGATATATAATGATAAAAGTAGTAAATGATTTTAAAGACTATGAAATAATTGATGCAACCTTGGGAATGAAATATGAAAGATGGAATAATGTTTATCTTTTAAGACCAGACCCTCTGGTAATTTGGAATAATGAAAATTTTAAAACTTTGAAGCTTGATGCTATCTACCATAGAAGTAATAAAGGTGGAGGATTTTGGGAAAACAAAAATAATATAACTACTTGGACTATTGACTATCAAGATTTAAAATTTAACTTAAAATTAATGGGATTTAAACATACCGGTTTATTCCCGGAACAAGCTATTAATTGGACTTATTTAAGAGAAAAAGTAAAAAAAGCTAATCGCAAGTTAAAAGCTTTAAATTTATTTGCCTACACAGGAGGTGCTACAATTGCTCTTTTAAAAGAAGGTGTAAGTGTAGTTCATGTTGATTCAAGTCGGGGTATGATTGAATGGGCTAAAGAAAATGTAAAATTAAATCACTTAGAAAATCAATCTGTTCGCTTTTTAGTTGATGATGTGAAAAAATTTGTAAAACGAGAAATCAGACGAGGAAATAAATATGATATTATTATCATGGACCCACCTAGCTATGGAAAAGGTGCTAATGGTGAAGTTTGGTCTTTAGAAAAAGATTTATTTGACTTACTTGATTTATGTCAGTCTTTACTAAGTGATACCCCTATTTGTTTAATGGTTAATTCTTATTCCGGTTTATCTCCAGTTATTCTAGAGGATATCTTAAAACTTACTAATAAAAACCAAAAAGGAAAAATTGAAGCCTATGAAATTGGTCTTAAAATCAAAGAAAATGCTCTAATTTTACCATGTGGTATAACAGGACTTATAGAATATGAATAAATTAAATATATTATATGAGGATAATCATATAATTGTTGTTGTTAAACCAAGAGGTATTTTATCTCAAAGTGATATTACTAAAGAAATGGACATGTTAACTCTTATAAAAGCTTATATAAAAGAAAAAGCGAAAAAACCAGGAAATGTTTACTTAGGACTTGTTCATAGATTAGATAAGTCAACTAGTGGGATTATGGTATTTGCTAAAACTTCTAAAGCAGCCAATAGATTATCTAAAAATATTAGAGAGCATGAATTTCAAAAAAGTTATTTAGCAGTTGTCCATGGAAAACCTAAAAACAAAGATACATTAGAAGATTATTTAGAAAAAAAAGGTAATAAAAGTTTTATCTCAAC
>CANQEQ010000082.1 GCA_947595345.1 uncultured Bacilli bacterium
AAACTTATATGTCTTTATTTTTTATAAAAAAGTGCATATAATGTTTTTCATTACACACACTAAAAATTATACAACCATTAAATTAAAGTAGATATTATTCTACTTTTTTTCTACATTATTTTTAAATACTAGTAATTATAATAAAAATGTGATAATTATGAAAGTGAAAATATTTGACGAAGAGCATGAAAGTGATTTAGAAAAAAGTGTAAATGATTTTTTAGAACATGAAAATATAGAAGTTATTGATATTAAATTTCAAACAGCTGTTTCCATTTTTTCTGATGAGCAAATCTTTTGTTTTTCAGCTATGATTATTTATTATTAAAGCATATACATACCATCATTTTCTTCTGGTTTATCTTGAGGTTTAGTATTTTCATAAGAATTTAATTTGTTTTCTAAAATTTTTAATTCTCTTTCTAATCTATTTAGACGATTATTAATTCTTTCAAGTGTTTCATTGTAGGTGTCATTGAAATCTCTATAAGGTTTATTAAAATTACCATATTGATAAAAATTATTAGGATTATAAAAATTAGGCATTTGATTATTCATAAAAAAATATTCTAGTAAAATCTAGAATTTACCTCCTTTAATTTATTATATGTACTTTTTTTAATAATGTTTTTATTGTATAATAACATTATTAATCTTTAAGGAGTATTTATGAGACAAAGAAATGTTAAAAATAAAGAAGAAATAATAAATAATTCTAAATATTATATAGAAAATCCCTTAGAGTTTAGAGGAAAATGGAATGAAGTATTTCAAAATAGTCATCCTATAATGATAGAAATAGGTACTGGTAAAGGGAACTTTATAATAGAAAATGCTAAAAAACATAAAGAAATAAATTATATTGGAATAGAAAAAAATGATAGTATTTTAGCTTTAGCTTTAAAAAAAATACCAGAGGGGATTTCTAATCTTAGAATGTTAAAATTTGATGCTTTTTTTATAGATAAATTATTTTTTAATGAAGTATCTTTGATTTATTTGAATTTTTCGGACCCTTGGCCTAAGAAAAGACATGAAAAAAGACGATTAACAAGTTTAAATTTTTTAAAAAAATATGAAATTATTTCTAAAGATAAAGTAAATATTTCTATGAAAACGGATAATAAAGATTTATTTTCCTATAGTATTCTAATGCTTAATAACAATGATTACAAGTTTTCTTTGTTAACATTTGATTTAGAAAATTATAAAGATATAGAGAATATAAAAACGGAATATGAAGAAAAATTTACTAAGTTAAATAGTTCTATCTATCTTGTTATAGCAACAAAAATGAAAAATAAATAAAAAAGGACTATATATTTAAGAAAAAATTTGCTATAATGATAAAAGAGTAGGTGGAATATGAAAAAAAATATATGTCTCCTTCTTGTAATTTTATTATTAACAGGATGTAGTGTCAAACTAGTAGAACGTGAAAGTTTTGATAGTATTATAGATAGTGTTTTATATAGTGCTCCTAAATTATCAAATACAGTATTTGATGGTTATAAGTTTTATTTACCACGTGGTGCATTTGTACTTGATTCTAAAGATTATAACTTGAAGATTAAAGATAATGATAATTCTTATTATTTATATGTAGATACAATTGCTTATTACTATAAAACTAAAAAAGAACATACGGTGGATAATAGTATATTTTATTCTCGTAATTTAGATTATAAAGATAATTATGGATATGTTGATATAACTAAAGTTGACGATAAATACTTCTTAGAAATTATGTATAATTATGCTAAGATAGAAGCCTATATAACAGAGGATGATTTGTATAATTCATTTTTAGATATGTGTTATATCTTATCAACAATAAAGTTTAATGATAATGCTATTAATTATAAATTAAATAATAAAGAGTTAGAAACAACTAGTGAAGAATTTGATATATTTAAAGCTAAAAAAGATACAGACGATTTCTTACAATATGTTGAAGAATTTGATAAATACGAAGAAACTTCTGATAAACCAACTGATGAGGATGTAATAGATATAAATAAAAAATAGGAAGGTGATAATATGGGATTTGTTGATAAACTTAAAAACATTTTCTTTGAGGAAGAGGAAGAAGAGGAAATAGAAGAACCTAAAGCTTTTGAACCTAAAAAAGAAGTTACTAAACCAAAAGAGACAATTGCAAGAAGGGTTGAAATTCCTAAACGAACGGAAGTTAAGAATATTGAAATAGAACCTAAAGAGCTCATGCCTGAGTTTAAAGAAGAAAAACCAAAGACCTTTGAACCTAAAAAGGAAATTAAAAGACCAGAATCTAAAATAACTGATTTAATATTTGATGACGAGGACTTTATTTTAGATACTAAGCCTAAAGAAGAAAACAACTTTAAGTTTAGAGAAAATAGAGATTATTATAAAAAAGAAGAGAAGAAAGAGACTCCAACTTATGAATATTCTAAGCATGTAACAACTAAGTCTACATTTACACCATCTCCAATTATTTCGCCAATTTATGGAATACTTGATAAAAATTATACTAAAGATGAGGTTAAAGAAAAAAAGGAAATTAGAATAACTAGTAGAAGTGGTAAAGTTGATTTTGATAGTGTTCGTAATAAAGCGTTTGGAGATTTAGAAACTGAACTATTTGATGGAGAGGTTCCTAATGAAGAAAAAGAAGAGAAGAAAGAAACTTTAAATAGAGATTTTAAAAAAGCCAGAAATAAAAGAATAGAAGATAAGCCAACTATTGAGAAAGTAACCTTAGGAGAAGCTGATGAGTATTTTAATGATTTAGGACTTGCTTATAATACAGATTACAAGGATATTTCTAAAGAAATAAACGATGGAAAGTATGAAGAAGAAAAGAAGAAAGAAGATAAATTAGAAGATAATTTATTTGATTTAATAGAATCTATGTATGATAAGGAGGATTAAAAGGTGGATTTTTTACTAATTTTATTAGCAGTATTTGGTATAATTTTATTAATATCTTTAATAATATTATGTGTAAGGTTAAATTTTACGTTATCTAAATTAGATAGTATTTTAGATAATGTAGACAATAAGTTAAATACTTTAAACTCAGTATTTGAAACAATTGATAAAGTATCAAGTACAATGTCTTTAGTTAATACAAGAGTTATGAGTGTGCTTACTAGTTTTTTTGCTAATATATTTAAAAAATTTAAAAAAGAAGAAAGTGAGGAATTTTAAATGGGCAAGAAAAGTAATTTAGTATTAGGAATGGGGATTGGTTTAAGTTTAGGAATTTTGTTTGCACCTAAAAAGGGAAGTGAAACAAGACGTGATTTAAAGAATAAGATGTTAGATTTAGTATCAAGTGCTAAAGAATTAAGTGTTAATGATATTTCTAAAATGGTTGAAGATAAAATTAATGAAATTAGAAAAGATTTAAACGATTTAGATAAGGAAAAAGTTTTAAAAATTGCTAAAAAGAAATCTGAAGATATTAAGAAAAAATGTCAAGATTTAGTAGATTTAGCTATTAGTAAAGGTACACCAGTTTTAAAAGATGCAGCTATTGAAGTTAGAGACTCAACAATTAATGTAATGAAAGAAATGATAGATAAATTAGAGAATATTGATTTAGAAAAAGAACATAAAAAGATAGGAAAATAATTTATTTAAGGCTAACAATTTGGTTAGTCTTTTAGTTTGTCTTAAAATATAATTTTTAAGTTATTGTTTCATAATGTTTAAGAAGCATAAATTAGAGAATAAAACTAATTTGTGTTTTTTTGTATGTAAAATTATGTAAAATTTTAAATTTTTGAATTTTAAAAATTGGAAAAAAATTTAAGAAAATTTGCAAAATTCCCCTAGGAGAATTTTTACCAATTTTTTTAAAAATAACTGAAATATTTGATTTCTCCTAGGAATTTGAACTTTTGCATTTTAAAAATAAATATGCTTTAATCAGATTTGAAGGAGGGTTTTT
>CANQEQ010000083.1 GCA_947595345.1 uncultured Bacilli bacterium
CAAAAACTTTAATTTGACATATACAGACGAAGCTGGAGACCAACATACCTTAAAAGTTGATTATAATCCTGAAGTTTATTGGATACCATATGATTTGAATTTACATTCTTGTCATGGTACATCAGTTGCTGGAACTGTAAGAGAAGACGAAAGTGATGAGTATCAATTCTTTACAAAAAGTTGTAAAGAAGGATACATGGAAAATGGTTCTTATAAATCTGGATTTACAACGGAAGCAATGGTCAATGAACTTAACAAAGGAGTAAGAAGCTTTGACATTTTATCTGGACTTGGTTTCCCAACTCATATAAAAATGCAAACTAATGTTGTTTGTCGTTATAAATTTAATTATGACGAATTTAATAAAAGATATACTCAACAACAAAAAGGATATGATAAAGCTAATAAGACTATAAGTTCTTCTAAAGATGCTGAGGAAATTGCAATTGCTAAAAAAGACATGGCTAGTGCTCAGAAAGAAATGGACAAATTAAATAAAATTTTAAGAGAGTATAGTGGCTACTCAAAACAAGACGATTTATATGATTATGTTGACAGATTTGAAAAGCAAAATGCGACTATGACAATTACTTATAAAAACTCTAAATCAGCACCTGATAATGTAAACTTTGAAAATGTAGAAGGAACAATGAAATCAAGTGTAAGTTGCTCAGTTAGGTCAAGAATAAATGTAAATGGTATTAATGGCATTGTTCAAGACCAAACCTGCTATATATCTTTATCTAAAGAAATGCATTTAGCTGACAATTGCTTGAATATGAAAACTGGTGAACAAGAAGCATGTGTTCCAAATTCTAATAAACAAATAATTGGTGGAGATAAATTCTATACTAAAATGAAAGAGACTGGAGGATATGTAACTTTAAAAGTTCCAAATGCTGGTTATAAACAAAATTTAGATATTGAATTAAAACAATATGCTACTGATGGAAAAGGTGAATGTGAATTTTCAAGTGAATCTAAATTAACAGATATTAAATATAGACAAATAGAATTAGCTGACCCATTCTTAGTAAATAAATATGATAAGAGTAGAGGTATAGGTGAAAATTATAAAAATAGCAAATATGATTTTGTTGACATTATTAAAGCCGATACTTGGGATAATAATTCTGAATATTCTTATGCTCTAAGTAAAACAAATATTAATTCAATTAGAAAAGATACAGCTGAAGAAGGTGTAAATAGTTATTCAGGTCGTAATTGTTACTTTAATGCAAGTAATAAATATGTCTGTGATTTTACAAGAAATAAAAATCAAACTGGTGATGGTAGTAGTGCTAATTGGTTTACAAATTCTACTATTCCAGACTAAAAAAATCTTGATAAGAGTTCAATATTGATATATAATTAATTATAGTAGGAGGTGGAACTTGAAAGTAGCAATGTGGGCTGTTGGAATTTTTATTGCCGGTATATTTGGTCTTGTACTAATTAATCTATTCGGTAATATAACAACAACCAATCAACAAGATTATAATTTAGTCCGAAATACTGTTGAAGCTTCAATGTATGATGCAATTGATAGAGCATCATATCGTGCAGGATTTTATCTTTGTGTAAATCCAGGAGTTAGTAAAGTAGGTAATCAATGGAAATTTAAAAGTACAAAGGAATATGACATTATTTTAAATCATGATATAAATCAAGAAAAAATGAAAGATTATGCTGAATGCGATTTCTTAGTTGGTGAGGTAAAACTTAATGCTGATGTGTTTGTTGAAAGTTTTTTAAGGAGGTTTGCCGAGAATGTTAATAATAGTAAAAGCTATACGGTAACCGTTCAAGAAGTAATTGAGTATCCACCAAAAGTAAGTATTAGAATTGATACTTTTGATACCTTTAATTCTGTTGGTTCAACAACCGAAACCTTTGTAGGTGGAGAATGTGGGGATAGTAATAATTCCAATACAATATGTATAAGAAATCAGGTCGATTCAATATTTGAAGAGAGAAATTCTGATGGAAAATAAGATAGGAAAAGAATAAGAGAGTGAGGAAAAATGAAAAAATTAAAACAAATTTTATCTAACAAGAATACCGTTACATTTATAGCAGCTATTTTAATAGTTTTAGTATTATACTTCTTCTATAATTGGAGAGTAAATCAAGCAACAAGTCCAATACGTGTTCCATATGCTGTTCAAACAATAGCACCAAGAACACAAGTAACCAAGGATATGATTGGTTATATTGAAATACCACAAAGTGCAATGAAAGGTGATGTATTAACAAATGAAAATACCCAAATTTTAGGTATGTATACTAATGTTAATGCCATGATACCTGCTGGAAGTTTATTTTATAAAAATGCTTTAATTAAGCAAGAAGCTTTACCTGATAATTTCTTAGAAGATGAGGAATTAAAATCTCAAGGAATGGTAGCTTATAACTTTAAAGTAGATGTTCAATCAACATATGGTAATTCAATGTATCCTGGAAATTATGTTGATGTATATTTTAAAGGTGAAGACCAAAATGGTTTATTAATGATAGGAAAAATGGTTGAAAATGTAAAAATTCTTGCTGTTAAAGACTCAAGTGGACGTCATGTATTTGAATCAACTGAAGAAGACCGTACTCCAAGTCAAATAATTTTTGCTGTAACAACTGAAACCCACTTATTACTTCGTAAAGCTGAATATATTAAGAATGCTGAAATTATTTTAGTTCCAACCAATACTGCCTTACTTGAAGAAGAAGGAGATATAACAGCTTCTAGAGTATCAAGTGAAACAATTAAAGAATATATTAATAGTCAGTCTATAACAATTGAAGAGACTACTGATAGTCAAGACGAAACAGCCGACGAATAGAGAGTAGGTATTTATGAATAATCAAACAGTAAATGCAATAAATGCCTATGAATTAAATCCAGGAGCTGACCCTAATCGTGATAAAACCAATAATGAAATCAATGCTAATTTATTTTCTAATATTGATTTTGGAGCTTTAAAACCATATCTAGACGATGATAATATAACCGATATTTCTTATAGTAATAATGGTCAAGTATGGTTGAAATCTCTTGATAAAGGTGTTTATAGAATAGAAAATCCTGGTGTAAATAATGAATTAATAGAAAAAATTGCCTTTCAATGTGCTAATATCATGGGTAAAACCTTTAATATGGCAAGTCCCTTATTAGATAGTGAGTCTTCAGAACTCCGTATGAACTTTATCCATGATTCAATTGCTAGAAATGGTATTGCAGCCGTTTTTCGTAAAACACCTGCTAAAATACGTTTAAAACGTGAAAAAATAATTGAAGAAAAATATATTACTAGTGATATTCATGATTTCTTAATTGAATGTGTTAGAGGACATTGTAACATAATTGTAAGTGGAGAAACTGGTAGTGGTAAAACTGAGCTTGTTAAATATTTAGCAAGTCATACTAAAGAAAATGAAAAAATAATTACAATTGAGGATACATTGGAATTACACTTAGATTCAATATTCCCAGAACGTGATATTGTTGCTATGAAAACTAATAATATTGCTTCTTATAGTGATGTTTTAGTTGGTTGTATGAGACAGAACCCAAAATGGATTTTGTTATCAGAAGTTCGTTCAGCTGAAGCAGTTACAGCTGTTCGTAATTCAATTTCTTCTGGTCATAATATTTTATCAACAATTCATGCTGATAAAGCTTCAAGTATTCCATATCGTTTATATAGTTTGCTTGAAAGTAATATTGATGTTGAGCAATTCATGACAACAATTTATCGTTATATACAATTAGGTGTGCATGTAAGAGCTCGTTATGCTAAAGAAACTGGACAGTTTTTAAGAGAAGTATGTGAGGTTACAGAATTCTTTGTTAATGAGAAAAATGAACCTGAGTCTAATACAATTTATCGTAAGAATATAGATGGAACCGAAGTTATAAATCC
>CANQEQ010000084.1 GCA_947595345.1 uncultured Bacilli bacterium
TTTTAAATTTTCCATTTAAAAACCCTCCTTCAAATCTGATTAAAGCATATTTATTTTTAAAATGCAAAAATGAAAAACCTAAGGAAAAACAAAGAATTCAGTCATTTTTTTAAAAAATTGGTAAAAATTCTCCTAGGGGAATTTTGCAAATTTCTTTAAATTTTTTCCCAATTTTTAAAATTCTGCAATTTTTAATTTGACACAATTTTACATACAAAAAAAACATAAATTAGTTTTATTCTCTAATTTATGCTAATTTATTTTATTCTTATTTATTCTCTTTCATTACCTTATTAACTTGCTAACTTTACTGTATATGGGTCAGCCATTGTTCCAGTTCCACTTGTTATTTTAACATTTGATTTTAAAGCAATAACTGGTAAAATATATTGACCTAGATTTATATTACTACTATCTATATGACCACCATTTTTATCAAGCCATATACGAGCAAGTTTAGTACCAGACGGAGCTGTACTTATAAGCCAAATATTTTTATTTAATAAAGTTGTCATTGATTTTTGTAGCCAACTAGTAGCTAAAGCATTGTCTATACCAAGCTTGTCATTCCAATTTTTAATATCATTACTAAAACCTAAATCACTACCATACATTAATCCTACTTTTCCAGGCCAAATTGCTTGATTTCCAGCTCCAACTCGACAACCACTTGCTTCAAAAGAAGTACCTACATTTCCTTGGCAACTTTTTACATCACGTTCTTCATTATAAATTTCATTAACAGATAAATTAAAAGTTGAAGCTCCTAAGTAATATGTTGTATCTCTTAACATTAATTTCGTTTCAGGTGATAAATAGCTTAAATATCCTCTTGTCTCGTTACTATCTTCTTCGGTATTTAAGTAATATTGTAGTCCTGCTTTACTCCAGTCATTTTTATCTTCTTCTGTACCAGTTACGTAATTCCAATAAACTGCATTTGGATTTTTATCTTCCTCAGTTGAAATTTTATAAGTAGTACCATCTACTACATAATCAATAGGTATTATTTCTTTAGGTAATTCTTCATTTCTAACTAATTTAATATATTCTTCATTATCTTCTTTGAATACTCCTATTATTCTCCAAAGTTCGTCTTGATTATTATTATTTAATTTAACATAATTATTAGCAACTGCTCCGGAATATCTATATTCTCTTATATTACAATTTGCTATATCTTGACACTTATTACTATTGTTATCTATTGCTATTACTTGTCCATTTTGATTTACTTTCTTTTTTATTACATCTACTGCTCTTTCTTCCTCTTCATTTAATGTTTTTTCTTCAAAGTCACCAGTTACATTTACTTTCACACTAGCATATAAATCATTATTCCATACATCTGGTGTATAAGTTGCTGTATTAGTATTTCCTACTTCTAATTCATTACTAAGCCACATATATAATTTATAAGTTATTTTGATTTCTTCTTTTGTATCTTTTTCTATTTTATCTACCCATATTCTCTTATTTTTTATATCATTATATGATTTATTATCAAATAAGACTTTTTCTGTACCTCCTCTATTTTCTACTAACCTAAATTTTAATAAATAATCACTTATTCTTGTTTTCTTTCCTTCTACTTTATCTCCATAAGTTAAAGTTATATCATACCATATATCTTTTTTAGTATATTCATTCTTTCCATCTATTGTAAATTCAAAATAACTATTAGGGTCATACTCTTCTCTTGGAGATGCATTGTTTAAGTTTAAAACATTACTTTCATTATAATGCATATAAATATCTCCTGCTACTAATACATTATTATTTTTTCCATTTCTTGATGCTTCAAATAAAGCATAAGTAAAACCAAAAGTTATAAATATTACTCCTAATATTAATACCATTATTAATAACTTTTTATTTTTAATTTTTCCATGTTTTTCTTCAAAATTATTTGAATTATAATTATTTTCTATCATATTAATCTCCATATAATATACGACATATCATGTCTATATTAATGATAACACTCACGACATTTTATGTCAAGATAAAATTAATATAAAGCAAAAAATAATATGACATAGTATTACGTGGAATTTTCTTTTAAAAAATGACACAATATGTCTAGGTGATGAATATGAATACGTTTAAAACTTATCGCGAGACTATGAAATTAACTCAAGAAGAATTGGCTGAACTTCTTGAAATAAGTCCAAGACAATTACAAAGAATTGAAAATAAAGAAAGTAACCCTAGCATTAAAACATTTAGAAAATTAATTAAAGTTTTAAAAATTACAGATGCAGATATTTTAAAAATCGTTAAAGAAGAACTTTTAGAAGATTAATAATGAAACTTAAAATAATTAAAATATAGAAAAATCAAGGTTAAAATTCCTTGATTTTTTTGTGTTATTTCTATTTTCTTTTTATTTTATTCTTACTATTCTCTTTCATTACCTTAATTAATTAGATAACTTTACTGTATATGGGTCATCCATTGTTCCATTTCCACCATTTAATAAAACTTCTTTCTTTAAATTAATTACTGCTCTTAGCCCCTCAATATTTTTTGGTGAATAAACAGTATTAATTACTCCATCTCTTTGAATCATAAAAATAGATTCAAATACTCTGTCATCAAATTTACTTGGAGTCATAGTCCAAAAATGAATATCTCCGGTATACAAATAAAAAGCTTCATTTTTTGTATCAAATAAACCACCTGCTAGTGCAACTTCGTCGACTGTTATTAAACCTATCGGATTTTCAAGTTTCTTATTTCCTTTACCTTCACTCCCCTTTGCACTGAATAAGTCAGCAATATTCGGACATACAAGGCTTGCAGCTCTTTTATTTACATTACGTTCAAGGGCTCCATAGAATATTGGAGGTGCAATTGAAAAGCCATTACCATTTCCTTCCTGAGTAGATAAACTTCTATCGTTACAGAATGTTCCATCTGTATTTATATAATCAGTCACTGTTTTACCATTTTCAACTTTTTTTGAAAATGTATTTGTATACCAATTTTCAAGTTGAGTCTTTGCATTACTACTTCCTGTATCTTCTCTTGTTGCTTCATATGATACAGATGGATAAGAATAGTAATATGCTTGAATACTCGCTATATTATTTACTTTAGTTATTTCAAATAATATATAACAAGTGCTATCTGCTGACTGAGCCATACAAGTATATTTATAACCTTGTGCTAATTTTCCTTGACTACCATATTCACTAAATTTTCCTGAGTAATCAGCATTTGTTAATTTAAAAGTTCTTGTATTAGCATCTGTTGTATAAGATTTAGCAAAATAATAATTTAATAATGGTTGAATATTTGTGTAAGTATTTTCTTCAGTTTTTATTGGTTCCTGTGAAAAATTTTCACCATACATATATCCTACATAAGTTGGGTCTGAATCAAAATAACTATATGCGTATGAAGTTCCATTAATTGATGTTTCTTGTCCAGTTGCATTTGCATGGTCGCCATTATAAATTAATCTTATAGAACCATCTCCATTTATTCTTATGATTTTCCAATAAAATCCTGCAAATTTAACATTATTGTTCTTAACATCTCCTCTATAAAAGTACGTATCTCCATCATTATCAGTTGTTTTATATAATCCTACCTCTGAACCTATTGCATTTGCTATTTGATATGTTCTACTACTAGCTGTTTTTATTGTATTTCCTTCCATACTTGTTATATGATATATTGTACTGCAATATGTTTTTCCATAATTTTCTGAACCACAAGTCCATTTATCGTTCATAGCACTTGTCAAAGGCTGACTTTCTTTAACATTACCATTTAAGGTAAATCTTCCGGTTTGGGAATCAAATGTTACATCATCAGCATAGTACCATAAATGTCCAACATCTTG
>CANQEQ010000085.1 GCA_947595345.1 uncultured Bacilli bacterium
TGGTGGTAATGTAATCGTAGCCAAACTATTTAAATCAATTGGACTAGCTTCGGCATCATAGTCATTAATGTTAAATAAATTAATAGCATCAGCATAATTGAAAAGATTAGCTGCTGCATTACTAGTATCTGTTCTAAGATTATATAAATTACTCTTTATACCATCAGCTATATACTTAACATTAGCAGTAAAACCTTCATTAGTATAGTCATTGATGTTGCTTAGAACACTACTGGCTGTATCTACATTACTAGAAAAACTTGACGTAACTTTCTGTTTTAAATCTAAAGCCAAATTATCAAGCTCACTTACACTCGTTATTTTAACTTCTGCCATATTTCCTCCATATTATCTTTATATATCTATAATATAAAATATTTTTCTTAATGTCAATCAATTTAACATCAACTAAAAAAAAATAATATTAGCTATTATTCTTTTCTTTAATATGTATTTTATCTTTAACTATTCTTTCAATGTCTTCTAAAATTTCTTTTCTAGTTTTAACATGAGGGAAAGCTTTAACTAAACGCTTATGTAAAATACTTTTCTTAGATAAAATCTCTTTAATCTTTTTAATAATAACTTCGGTTTGGTCTCTTTCAGCCATTTTAATCTCGTCTCTAAAGCTTTTAATAACATTAAATGATATTATATTATCTACTATATAAATAAGGAATAAAATAAGGGCTATAATTTCTAAAACTAAACTTGGAAAGAAAGATAAAATCTTCGTATAGAAAGGATTAACAATATACATTATAAAACTACCCAATAAACCAAATGGTATCATAGTTTCTAGGCAAATTCTTCCATTAATATTAAATTTTTTATCACTATAATCCCACCATCTAGCATGAAATAATTTTTCCATTACAAAACTTGTTACATACTCTAAAATAGAACAAATTACAATTGACATTAAAAATAACACCACAACATCATTTTCATACCTTTTAAGAAGCAAAATAATTAATAAACAACCATAACCATAAATAGGACAGTAAGGACCAATTAAAAAGCCTCTATTGACAAATTTATGTTCTTTAACAAAAGTAACAATTACTTCCATTAACCATCCCATAAAAGAATACATCATAAATAAAACAAAATATAAAGCTACATCTTTCATAATAAACTCCTTTATTCACATATTTTTATAATACAAATATCTAAATTACTTTTCAGATACTCCATTTTTGAACTATTACTATTATATTAAATTAATCAGTCTTTGTAAACAAAAAAAAGATTGTAATAACCTAAATTTATTACAATCAATTAACTCTATTTTCTTTTATTTTTATTTTATTCTTTCTATTCTCTTTCATTACCTTATTAACTTGCTAACTTTACTGTATATGGGTCATCCATTGTACCGTTTCCACCATTTAACAATACTTCTTTCTTTAAATTAATTACTGCACGTAGGCCAAAACCAGAATTAGCAACGTTAATATAATAAATCTGACCAGACGAGTAGACGGCAAATGACGTTGCATAACCGTAATACGAAAAGAAGAGATAAGGCGACATTGTCCAATAATAAGCTCCTGTATATAAATAATATCTCTCATTTTTGATGTCATATAGACCTCCAGCTAAGGCTACTTCATCTGCTGTTAGTAAACCAATTGGTTTTTCTAGTTTTCCATTTCCTTTGGATGCTCCTTTGGCACTAAATAAGTCGGCACTATTTTGACAACTTAGGCTAGCGGCCTTTTTATTAACATTACGATCATGCGTGCCATAATATGTTTCTGGTGCTGTTGTATAACCATCTCCATTTCCATCTTGTGATGATAAGCTTCTATCATTGTAAAAAGTTGCATTTTTTTCTATATAATCTGTTACTGCTTTTCCATTTTCATTAACTCCTGCTAACTTGGTTTCATACCAATTTTCAAGTTCTGTTTTTGCATTACTACTGGCATTATCTGCTCTTGTATTTTCATAACTTGTTGAACCATATGTCCAATAATATGCATTAACTGAACTAACATTATTAAACTTTGTTATCTCAATTAAAAATTGACATGTTCCGTCTAATGTTGTTTGCATACATGTATACTTATATCCCTCACTCAATTTATTTGCTGCATTCCATTCAGTTAATGTTCCTTGATAATAATCTCCAATTAATTTAAATTTTTTACCAGCATTATCTGCTGAATATTCCTTGGCAAAGTAATATTGTGTTTCAGGAACAATATTTCTAAATTCACCTGTTGTTTTACTTTTAACTGGAGTTGTACTAAAATTATTTCCATACATATATCCAACATAAGCTGGGTCATTATATTTTTCAT
Source organism: uncultured Bacilli bacterium (assembly GCA_947595345.1). Lineage (GTDB taxonomy): Bacteria > Bacillota_I > Bacilli_A > RF39 > UBA660 > RUG591. Next base: position 2,310 of record CANQEQ010000085.1, read on the forward strand.
TGTATAGTTCTCTTTTTCCTGTTATTGAAGTATCATTACCTGTTGAATTTGCATGATTTCCATTGTAAATTAATCTTATTGAACCATCGCCATTTATTCTTATTATTTTCCAGTAGAAACCCCCAAATTTTACATTGTTATTTTGTACATCACCTCTATAGAAAAAACTATCTCCTATATCGTCCGTAGTTTGATATAGTCCTACTTCACTTCCTATTACATTAGCTATTTGATATGTTTTACTCGAAGCTGTTTTTATTGTATCTCCTTCCATACTTGTTATATGATATATTGTTTCACATTGCACAGTGACGTTAGTACTAGTAGCACCACAGGTCCACTTCCCATTCATCGCATTACTTAAAGTTTGATTTATTTTTATATTTTCAGTTAAGTCATACCTTCCTGTATTAATATTAAAAGTAACACTATCTGAATAGGCCCATAAATATCCACTAACTTGAGGAACTGTTGCACCTGGCTTTTCTTCTGTTGCAACATAGGTTATTTCAGGTGCTGTTTTAGTTAAATCTGGTTGTCCTTTTTTCTTAATAGATAATTTAGCACTTTCTACATCTCTACTATATTGTTCAGATACTAATAGACAGTCTGCAAGTTTTGTAAACCCATTATTTTGACAATAATATTCGTTGGCTCCTCTCAAACTCATTGTTTTTAACATCTCTATTGTTTCTTTTCCATTTTTAGTCACTTTTATATTTATATCTGCACTTATTGGTTCTACATTTTTAGATGTTACATATACTTGAACTTTAACTACTTTGTTTTCTTCAAAAGTGTATGTTTGGCTTAATGTTGCATTTTCTTCGTCTACTTTATTTCCGGTATCGTCTTGATAGGTGAATACTACATCTTTATTTGAAGAAGATATATCTAATTTCATAGTATCAAGACTTACTGTCTTAATACCTGCTTCATGAGGATTTAAGTAGTTACTTATATTTACTATGAAATAGGATTTTCCATTTTCAAAGTAACTATCCTTTGCATCTATTTCAACTGGCATATTCATTTTATCTAAGTTTCCATCTACTTTTACCTTGAAACTTGCATAGCTATTATTCCATACTTCTTGAGTATAATCTCCATTTTGATTTCCTATTGTTACACTCTCGTCTATCCATAGACGAAGTGAATAATCTTTTGTATATGTTTCTGTATTAGCATTTATTTTCTCTACCCATATTCTGGTATCATTTAAGGTCTTATATCTATTTGCATTTACTAAGACATCTTCTCCACTTGTTAGATATACATCTATATCCTCGTCCTTAAGTCTTGTTTTAGTAGATTGTTCTTCTCCATATACTATGCTTATTCCATAATAGATGTCTTTTCTACTTTGGTTTTTACCACTTATTGTAAAATTAAATACATTGTCAGATAATTTCAATGCACTTTCTTTATCCATTGGAACGGCATT
>CANQEQ010000086.1 GCA_947595345.1 uncultured Bacilli bacterium
CAGTCAATACTTAATGTATCAACTGTTATCTTTACTTACTTTTTTGTATCTACACACACTATTTGACAATTATCCAATTTAATATCTAGTTACTCTATTAGAAAACCATACACCAGCTTTTGGGAAGTTAACAACACTAGCTGGGTTTATATTATGAGCTTCATAAGTTGACCATGATGTATAATCTTTCATATATAAACCAGTTGCAACTGAGAAGTGTAAATGTTGTCCGGTTGTACATTTATCATACCACCAAGTTGAAGGGTCACCACCCATTATTCCAATAACTGTATTTTGGTCAACATAATCTCCAACTTTAACATTAATTGATTTTAAATGATAATATCCCGTTGTATAATAATTTCCTCCAACATTATGGTGAATAAATACTTTGTTACCACCACATGACTGATGCCACATTAAAGAAGAAACTGTACCAGGTCCAGCTGCATAAACTTGCGTTCCTCCACCAGCTAAATCTATTCCATTATGGTATCCACAATAGTAAGAACCATTATTTCTTGTATAGCAACGATAACCAAAGACACTAGTAATACGACCACTTGTAAGAGGACGAATAAGGCTTCCTGTATATGGAATAGTTCCACAATTTCTAATATCGTCATCTAATTTACATTGAAGTGTTTTTTCATAATAATTTATTTGTTTTTCTTGAGCTGCAATTTCCTCATCAATTGTCATAGAAATATCAGCCATAGAAGCAAGTTCATTTCCAAGTCTTGACAAACTAACTTGTAATTCTTTTTGTTTAGTATCAAGATTTACCAATTCTTGTTTTAAATCTTTTTGTTTAGCCTCATTTTTCTTAATTGTTGCATTGTATTCTTCAATTAACTCGTCATTATAATTAACAAGTTGTCCACTTATCGCACTTCTATAAATAAAATCCGTTATATCTTTAGCACCAAATATATATTCTAGATAAGCACTTTCACCATTAGCAATTTGTAAAAAATGCATAATCTCTTTAATTTCTAATTCTCTTTGTTTAGCTTGTTCGTTCAAATCAGCTATTTCTTTATTTAATTTTTCAATTGTATTTTCACTTTCCGTGATTTTTTTAGAAACTGACTCTATATTACGATTAACTTGATTTAATTCTTCTTGAGTTAATTTTTTTTCATTTTCATTATTGGCTTTTTTCTCTTTCATAGTAGCTAGTTCATTTTTAAGGTCTCTTAATGTCTTAGCTTCTACTCTTGGTAAACTAATAAATAAAAGTGTAAAAATTAAAATTATCATTAAACTTTTTTTTATCTTCATAACATCATTCCTATTCTTTAATTTGAATTATATCATATTTTATTATTTTATGCAAAAATTATTTGTAACAAAAAAAATCAGGAATTAGATTTACTCTAAAACCTGATTTTAAATTTAATTTTTTTCTATTATTTTTCAATTTTGCTAACTGAACCAGCACCAACAGTTCTTCCACCTTCACGGATTGAGAACTTAGTTCCTTGTTCAAGAGCAATTGGGTGAATTAATTCAACTGTAATAGTTACATTATCACCTGGCATAACCATTTCAGTACCTTGAGGTAATTCAATAACACCTGTTACATCAGTAGTTCTGAAATAGAATTGAGGACGATAGTTTGCAAAGAATGGAGTATGACGTCCACCTTCTTCTTTAGAAAGAACATAAACTTCGGCTTCAAATTTTGTATGAGGTGTAACTGAACCTGGTTTAGCAAGAACTTGTCCACGTTCAACATCTTCACGAGCAATACCACGAAGTAATACTCCGGCATTATCTCCTGCTTCAGCATAATCTAATTGTTTTCTAAACATTTCAATTCCTGTTACAACAGTCTTTTGAGTTGGACGAATACCAACGATTTCAACTTCGTCATTTAATTTTAATTGTCCACGTTCAACACGTCCTGTAACAACAGTTCCACGTCCAGTGATTGTGAATACATCTTCAATACTCATTAAGAATGGTTTGTCATTATCACGAACTGGAGTTGGAATCCATTCGTCAACTGCTTTCATTAATTCGTCAATTGCAGCTACATACTTAGGGTCTCCTTCAAGAGCCTTAAGAGCAGAACCACGAATAATTGGTGTATTGTCTCCATCAAAATCGTATTCATTTAATAAATCACGAATTTCCATTTCAACTAATTCTAATAATTCTTCATCATCAACCATATCGCATTTGTTCATGAATACTACCATTCTTGGTACACCTACTTGACGAGCAAGTAAGATATGTTCACGAGTTTGAGCCATAGGTCCATCAGTTGCAGCAATAACTAGAATTGCACCATCCATTTGAGCAGCACCTGTAATCATGTTTTTAACATAATCAGCATGTCCTGGACAGTCAACATGAGCATAATGACGAGTCTCAGTTTGATACTCTACGTGAGCAGTGTTAATTGTAATTCCACGTTCTCTTTCTTCTGGAGCTTTATCAATATTTGCATAATCAACAAATTCTCCACCAAATTTTTCAGCTTGTCTTTTTGTAATAGCAGCTGTTAAAGTAGTTTTACCATGGTCAACGTGTCCAATTGTACCAACGTTAACATGTGGCTTACTACGGTCAAATTTTTCTTTTGCCATAATAAAATTCCTCCTTTTTCTAATTACTATTATATTTTATCTAAGAATTAGGTAAAATACAACTATTTTTTTTATTTTTGACAAAGTTATTAATTATTTTTTTGTTTTTTTACTTTATTTAATATTTTTTATCTTATATTAATTGCCATTTTTCTTGATTATACCTTCAGCAATACTGTTTGGTACTTCTTCATAATGGTCAAATGTCATGACAAAGTTTCCACGGCCTTGAGTATTACTTCTTAAACTTGTTGCATAACCAAACATTTCAGAAAGTGGTACCATTGAAGATAAGGCAATAACATTACCACGTGATTCTTGTCCTAAAGGACGTCCACGACGAGAAGTAATATCACCCATTACATTACCAAAATACTCATCAGGTACAAATACATCAACTTTCATAATTGGTTCAAGAAGTACAGGTTTACATTTATTCTTAGCTTCTTTTAAAGCAAAGCTAGCAGCAATTTTGAAAGCATTTTCATTAGAGTCAACTTCATGGTAAGAACCATCAAATAAAGTTGCTTTAACATCTATCATAGGGTATCCTGCTAAAACTCCAGTTTGTAAAGCTTCTTGTAAACCTTTATCAACAACTGGTATATATTCACGAGGTACAACACCACCAACGATTTCGTCAACAAATTCGTATCCTTTATCAGGATTTGGTTCAAAGCGAACCCAAACATGTCCGTATTGTCCACGTCCACCAGATTGTTTAATATACTTACCTTCACATTCACCCATTTGTTTAATAGTTTCACGATAAGCAACTTGAGGTTTTCCTATATTAGCTTCAACTTGGAATTCTCTTTTCATACGGTCAACTAATACATCTAAGTGAAGTTCTCCCATACCAGCAATTACAGTTTGTCCTGTTTCAGGGTCAGTATGAACTCTAAAAGTTGGGTCTTCTTCTGCAAGTTTTTGTAAAGCAAGTCCCATTTTTTCTTGGTCAGCTTTTGACTTTGGTTCAACTGCAAGTTCAATTACAGGTTCTGGGAATTCCATTTGTTCTAGAATAACAGGTTTCTTTTCATCACATAAAGT
>CANQEQ010000087.1 GCA_947595345.1 uncultured Bacilli bacterium
ATTTATATTATGTAACATGTGAGAGATAGTTACATAAAAAAGAACTGAATGAAATTATTTCATTTCATTACAGCCCCAATTTTTACGAATTCAAATATTAAGCACCAGTTGAAGTTTTAGCATCAACTTTAACTTTTAAAGCGTAGTATAGGTTAGCAAAAGTTGTAGAAGTATATTTGTTATTAGCTGAGTCATCAGTTTGTCCGATTTCTACTCCACCTGCTTCACCATTAATCCACATACGAAGTTCATATTTGTCTTCTTGAGGTTCATCTTTAGAACCACCACTAATTTTTCCTGAACCGATTTTAATTCCAGCTTCAGTTAAACCACTTGCTGATTCACTTACTAGTTTAGGTGTAGTATTATAAGTACTTGTAGCACCACTTGGAAGGTCTCCTTTAGATGCACCAGTTAGCCAAAGTTTAATAGCATTATCGTTCATTTTTTCTCTGCCATCAAAACCATCTCCAGTTGGAGCTGTACCAGGAACTACTGAAATATCATAGTCAATTCCTTTTCCTGAACCATCATAACCACTTACAGTAAATGATAATACTTCGTTATTACAAGCAGCTAAAGCTTCTTCTTTACCATCTTCTAATGCTTCAGCACGACTTTTACAAGATGCATAATCTTTACTTAATTCTTTTCCTTGGGTGTCAGTTAATGGGAATTGGTCTGTTAAAAGAATTCTATCTCCTTCACTAAAATTAAAGAAAATTGTACCGGTAGTAATAACATTATTCTTTTCTCCTGTTTTAGAATAAGTAAAGAACGCAAATGATACTCCTACTACTGCAACGACAAGAATAGCAATTCCTAGAACTGATAATAAAACTTGTTTTGATGAATTACCATTATTCATATTTTTATAATCCTCCTTACAATAATAATAGTAGCATATTAAAATTATTTTTACAATATTTTTTCTTAAACTTTCTCTATTTTTTATTATTAATTTTACATTTTACATTTTAAAATCCCTCAATTACTATTTTTTTAATTTTATGAAGTATAAAAAAAAGACCAAATTGGTCTTAATTTTTATTTAATATTAAGCATTAGCTGTAACATTAACTTTTAATGAGTAATATAATGTATTATAAACTTCTTTTGCAGTATTTGGACCAGTTTCAACATCAGTAGCACGATATGTAGCATTAGCATCAGTATCACTGATTTTTACACTATCATTTACCCACATAGTCATTTGATAATTATGAGTAACATCTTTAGAACCAGCTGTAATTGTTCCTCCAGCAACTTTAGTGTCAGTTCCTGATGGTTCTTTAGTAAGTCTTAGTGTTGTTCCTTTTTGATCTTGTTTTGCAGCATCATATGCTGTTTCAACTACTCCACCATCAAGAGCTTTTAAAGCTAAACCAATACTTGTATAACTCATTCTTGTAGTATGAGTACTTTCAGGGTCAGTTTCAAGTCCTGGTTCATCTCCAGGTACTACATATACACTATAAGTAATAGCATTATTAGTTGGAGCAGTTCCTGTTACATGAAATTGAAAATTAGTTGCATCAGTACCAATTCTTTTAACACCGTCTGCATCACTCATAGGAAATTGTTCAGTAATTGTCATACCATTTTCAGCTTCTACATATTCAAACTTAATACTACCTGTTGTGATAACGTTATTTGTTTCACCTTGTTTTGAATAAGTAAAGAATGCAAATGATACTCCTACTACTGCAATAACTAGTATAGCTATACCAACAATTGATAAAATTGCTTGTTTTGAATTGTTTTCCATATTTTTTTCATATCCTCCTTATAATAAAATATTAGCATATTAAAATTATTTTTACAATATGTTTTTTAAAGTTTCCCTATTTTTTTATTTTTAATTTTACATTTATTTTTCTAGTTTTTTTATTTTTTAATTTTTATTTAGTCTCTTTTCTATTTTTATTTTTATATTTTTCTAAGAAAAAAAGACCAATTGGTCTTATTATACATTATCGTTTGCTTCAACTTTTATTTTTAATGAGTAATATAAGTTAGCATATACAGCTTTACCAGTATTAGCACCACCATTAGTTTCAACACTTGCACGATATGTAGCATTAGCATCTGTATCACTTATAGTTACACTATCATTTACCCACATTGTTAAAGAATATGAATCTGTTTTTTCAACACCTGAAGCTGGAATTGTTCCACTTGCAATTTGAAAACCTGAGGTTGAATTACCAGCTACTCCTCCAGTTTGATAAGAGCCTGTTACAGTTCCACCCGTACTAGTTACTTGTAAACTTATTTCATTATCTTTCATACGAGTTTTACCTTCTCTTGGGTCTCCTGCTATTGCATATACTGTATAGTTAATTGGACTTGAAGTACTAGGAGCTTGACCTATTACTCTAAAAGTAAACTTGTCATTTTGAGCACCTTCTGAATTTGATTTTGGAAATTGATTTTCAAGTGTTAAGGCACTATCGTCTTCATAACTAAATTTAATTTGTCCTGTTGTAATAACATTATTCATTGTTCCTGTCTTAGAATAAGTAAAGAATGCAAATGATACTCCAATTAAAGCAATAACCAAAACAGCTATACCAACAATTGATAAAAGTATCTCTTTATTACCACTATTTTCCATTTTTACAATTCCTCCTATAATAAATATTATCACAAAAAGATAAAAAAACCAATATCTTTTTAATATTAATTTACATGTTTAGTCAATTTAAAAGAGGTTAATTAATAACCCCATCTTTCTATTTTAAAATTAATATTAAATTCTCTACCTAAATGTATAGCATCTTTTTCAGTTTCATAAAGTAAATCCATAGTAAGACCATTTACAGCACTTCCTCTATCTAAGACTATTCCATAAAAATCTCCATCTTCATGTTTATAATTAGATATTTTAATAATACTTCCACAAGGAATACTTTTATCAGCTGCTAATATTCTAATTTTTCCATATTTAGTATCCGTATAATAAATATTTCCATTTCTAACATCTTGTCTCGGACTACAACCGGTTTTTCCTCCACATCCTTTACAATCTGGTCCATATCCTGTTAAAGTACCTGTAAACTCTATTTTTTTATTTTTACTAGTTGTAATTTCTTCTACACTTTTAATTTTTACATACTCAGCTTCATCAATTAAGTTATTACTTTTTATTGGTACTATTCTTGAAGATTTTAAAGATTTAACTGTATTAATATTATTAACATTTATTGTTTCTTCGGTATTACTTGTAGCTACTATAAAAACTAAAAATATAATAAAGAACAATGTAAAAAAATAAGTTATAAGGCCAGTTTGTTTTCTTTTTTTAAGTCTCAAAACAACCACCTCTATTATAGGTATAATATATCACTTTGTTTAAATTTAGTCAAATTGGGGGTATTTTAAAGTAGTTTTAAATGGTTTAAATAGAGAAATAGTTTAAATTAGATGGTAAAGAGGAATTTATTTTTTTTAATTTTAGATATTATAAAGAAAAATATTTTCCAATTAATGATAAAGTATTAAAACAAAATATATAATTCTTGTAATCTAATTATTTTATAATAATTAGGATGTGACTAACTATAAAAAGTCAAGTCATTTTCTTCAAAAATCTAAAAAAGATTTTTGTTCCAT
>CANQEQ010000088.1 GCA_947595345.1 uncultured Bacilli bacterium
GCATGTTCAGCATCTATAAAAGCTGCTCTTCCTCCTAATTTTTGAACTTCAGCAATAGCATGCAAGGCAAACGTTGTTTTACCACTTGATTCAGGTCCAAATATTTCTATTATTCTTCCTTTAGGATAACCACCAGCTCCAAGAGCTATATCAAGTGATAAACTACCACTTGAAACAACTTCTACTTTAGCATGAGTGTTATCACCTAATTTCATTACAGCCCCTTTACCAAATTGCTTTTCAAGTTCAGCTATTACGCTTTCAAGGGCTTTATCAGTATCTTTCTTTGTATTATTCATAATCCTCCTTGTAATAATCCTTTATTCCTAATATAATTGTATCTTGTTTACCATATAAAATCAAGAATATTTACAAGTTTTTCTCTAGTATTTTTTCAAAATTTAATATATAATAAAGAAAAGGAAAAGCCTATGATAATTGAAGATAATACTACTAATACAATAGAAATAAATAAATCAAAATTTATAACTTATTTATATAAAGTTAAAAGTATAAAAGAAGTAAACGATTACCTAAATAACTTAAAAGAAAAATATAAAGATGCTACTCATATTTGTTATTCTTATATAATAAATGGTGAAATTAAATACTATGATGATGGGGAACCAAGTGGCACTGGGGGAATACCAATTCTTGAAGTTTTAAAGAAAAATAATCTAAACTATATTGTTTGTTTTATTGTTAGATACTTTGGAGGAATTAAACTAGGGGCCAGTGGTCTTTTAAGAGCTTATTCTAATAGTACTAGTTTATGTTTAAAGAAAACTAAAATTAAAAAACTAGAAAAACTTATAAAAATTAAATTTCAAATAACTTATAAAGAAAATAAATTATTAGAAAACTTTATTAATAAAGAAAAAATTATAGAAAAAATATATGATAATAAAGTAAGTTACATAATTATAACTAATAAAGACTTCTTAGAAAAACTAGAGAACTTAAATATTTCTTATAATATAATAGAAAAAGACATCATTTAATCTAAATGGTATCTTTTTTTAAATTTATCTACTTGAGTTAAAGTTTTAGTTTTAGTATTTACAATATCATATCTAAAATCATTGATATTAACAAAAGGACGTTTTCTTACATTATCATAAGGATACATTGTTAAAATATTATTTGTTCCTTCAATAGTTGAAACTAAAAAATAATCAGTCTCAACCCCATCAATTGTTCCACATTTGTCATATTTAAAAATATAACTTACAGTAGTTATTCTTTCATGAATAGGATATGGTGTTGGTAATTCAGCCTCTATTCTTTCTTGAATTTTTTCTAATGGAAAATCACAATTAAAATAGACATGTAATTTAGATGCAAAATCTTTTTTATAACTAACATATCTTAAATAATCTGATTTATCATATTCAATTAATTGTCTTTGAACATAAGTTTCTCCATCTAATCTTTCATTAACACTTATTCCTAATTTTTGTTTCAAGAAAAGCATTATTTCAAGGTCTAAATTATTAAAACTAGAAGTATAAAAATATTTACTATCATTTTTAATCATATCATAAGCTTCTTGATATTTACCTTCTATAATTAAAATTCTTAACTTATGATAAAATAAAACTCTCATATCTTCTTCGTTTAATTCTAAAGTTTCCAATTTATTAATCATTTCTAAAGCTTCTTTAATTCTATTATTAATTATTAAATAAAGTATATAAATAAGCAAAGATGAAGGGTCATTAGGATAAGTTTTCATATAATTTAATATATCATTTTCAAAATAAACATAATCCTTATCACTTATTTCCTCTAAAATTTTTTTAAATTGTAAAGTATCATATCTTTTTTTATAACCTTTTCTTTCTTCTCTCATATAAAACACCATTTGTATATTTTACATATTTTTTAATTTTTTTCAAGTTTTTTTATAAAATAATATGACTTATTATCATGACTAAACTTCCAATTAGAAACCCAAGATATAAAATTTTATTTTCTTTATACTTACAAGCTTCCGGTAATAATTCAGTTAAACTAATATTTGACATTATACCAGCAATTAAAGAAAAACATATACCTATTAAAAAGGAATTTACAATCTTACTTAAAAATAAATAACAAAGAATAGCTCCTAATATTTCACTTAATCCTGATATTAAAACTAAAATAAAGGTCTTTAATTTTTTATTAGTTCCATAGTAATAAGGAATTGCAATACTAACCCCTTCCGGTATATTATGAAACCCTATAGCAAGACAAAGTTTTACTCCAAGATTCAAATTAACTCCACTTACCATAAAAGTTATTATCCCCTCAGGTATATTATGTAAAATAATTGCAAGCATAGAAATAATTCCAACTTTTTTTAAAGAATTATTAGTATTAGCTACTTTTAAAGATATATAAAATGAGAGAAATACACCTAAAACAAAGAAAAAAGCTATTAATAAAATTCTAAAAAAGATAACATAATCTTGTAAATACATAAAACTTGATGGTAGTAAATCAATTATAGAAATAGTTAACATGATGCCTGATGCAAATGATAAAGAAAAAGTGATTATCTTATTTTTATTTCCTTTAAAATAAATAATAAAATAACCAATTATAGTTGATAAACCAGCTAAAGATGTTAAGATAAAACTTGTTAATACTCTATTCATACTAAATTGTATGAAAAATTTTAAATTATATCACTTTACTAAATCTTTTTTTCTATATGAAAGATAAAAACTTGTAAGACCTAAAGTCATGACTGAAAGACCAGCTATTTTATAGATATTAGTATCATCACTGCCGGTTGCTGGTACTTTAATTTCTTTATGTTTATTTGTAAATTCAAATGTTAAAATATTACCATCTTCGTAGATACTATCTTTTCCTATATGAATTTTTAATTTTTCTTTATTCCATAGATAATCACCTAAATTTTCATTTACTTCTTCAAGTTCATAATCACCAAATAAATAAGTATTCGTTATAAAGTAACCTTCCTTATTAGTTTCAAATGTACATTCTGAATTTTCACATACATATTTATTAGTACTTAAATCTTTTAACTTAAATTTAAAACCTTTTCTTAAAATAACCTCACCAGTTTCTAAATCTTTTTTAACTATTTTAATACGAGCTTTAATCGGTGCATCATATAATATTTTTTCAATTGGCTCTAAAGTCTCATCAATAGTAATTTCAAAATCTGAAACTTTTTCATAGTTATTAGTTGAATTAACTTGCTTAAAAATATATGTTCCATAAGGTAGTTTTAATTTAATATGACCGGTACTATCAGTTACTACTCTTTTATAAACTTCACTTTCTCCTTTTAAATAAATATCAAACTGAATATTAGCTTCACCTACTAAGATTTGGCTTTCTTTATCACCTAAAACTTTAAATAAATTAACTTCTTTTTCTATTACTTTTTCATACACATCAAGATGGGGATTCAAATTATCCTCGGTTATTTGAAATTCATACTCC
>CANQEQ010000089.1 GCA_947595345.1 uncultured Bacilli bacterium
CCTGAGATAATACGATTAGCAAGACCTTCAACAATAGCTGTTTTTCCAACTCCAGGTTCACCAATTAAAACGGGATTATTTTTCGTTTTTCTAGATAAAATACGAGTAATACTACGGATTTCTTCGTCTCTTCCAATAACTGGGTCAATTTTACCATTTTTAGCATCTTCTGTAATATCACGACCATACTTTTCTAAAACATTGATATTTTCTTCATTATTCTCAATTTGCATAATTCCATCTCCTTTATATATATATTTCTTTAATTTAATTTTAAAGATTTCAATTCTAATTATAGCATCTTTTTAGCACTTGTCAATATAGAGTGCTAATTTTCCTCATAATAATAAAAAAAGTATAGAACTAATATAAATATATTAACTATACTACTTTTTTAATTTTCTTTTATTTCATTTAATAAATTATCATATTCTTTTAATTTATCACTTAATCTAAGTTGGCATTTTTTAAATACTTCCACTAATTCGTCTATATTTTTAGTTTTTTGAGCATTATATAAGGCTTTCTTGTAATCCTCACTATATTCATCATCAATAGCAATTAAATCAATATTTCTTTCTATACATTGTTTTAATATTATAAACCTTCCTATTCGCCCATTTCCATCTTGAAAAGGGTGAATAAGTTCAAATTTATAATGAAACTCAGCAATATCATTAATAGTAACATTTTCTTTTTCATTCCAGTCAGTAAGCAAATTAAACATTAAATTATCTACCTCTAAAGGAGAAGCTAATTTTAAATCTACATTTCTTAATTTATTTTCATATTGTTTCCACATACCAATATTATGAATCTCGTCATCAACTGAACCTTTTTTCAATAATCTATGCCAATTAAATAACATAAATTTATCTAATTTTTCACCACAATCATTAATTACAGTATCAAAAACCTCTAAAGAATTTCTAGTTTCTATAACATCGTCTAATGAATGATTACCTAAAACTTTTTTTTCAGTTAATAACTTATCTAACTCTACTTTAGAAAATGTACTACCTTCTAAATGATTAGAATGATATAAAAATTCTATTTTTAAATCGTCATATAATGAATTTGTAATTTTTCTTAAATATTTAATTTGTTTACTATTAATCTTCATATGCTATCTCCATTTTTTATTTTCTAATTAAGTACTATTAAATTAAAGGAAACTATTACACTTTTAAGTATTTTCTAACAGCTCTACTACTTCCTAGCATACCAACTAAAATTCCAATTCCTACAACAATTAAAGCTGCATAATAAATAAATGGTTCAGGACGAACTAATTTAATTATATCCGTAAAGAACTTTCCACCAAAATATGTGTATAAAGTTTTATAACCATAAATCATTCCAATAACCGGAAGAATGGAACCCAAGAACCCAAGAATCATACCTTCAACTACAAATGGTAATTTAATAGCAAAGTTACTAGCACCAACAAGTCGCATAATAGATATTTCTCTTTTTCTTGAGAAAATTGTTAACTTAATTGTGTTAACAATTAAGAACATTGTCATTAAAACTAAGGCAATAACAGCAATAATTGAAGCTCTTTCAGCTACTTTAAATACGGTAATTAATTGGTCAACCATACCTTCACCATATTTAACAACATCTATTCCATCTAAATTCTTAATAGCTGTTGCCGTTTCAGTTATTTCTTCTATATCTTTAACTTTAACTAAATATGTATGTTGTAAAGGGTTCTCTTCTTCATCCCAAGTCTTCATAGCATTTTCAAAAGCTTCGTCTTCTTTCATCATTTCATTTTTAATTTCGCTTTTATCTTTAAATGTTACTTTATCAACATTACTAATATCTTCTATATCAAGCTTTAATTTCTTAACTACAAATTCGTCAGCATCATTTGAAACAAAGGCTACAATTGTTAAATCTTCTCTTAAAACATTTGAAATATTTTCAACATTATAACTTACAACAATTGACATAGCAACAATTACAAGTGTTATTATAATACAAGAAATACTAGCAAGGGATAAGGAGAAATTTCTTCCAACACTTTTAAAAGCATCTCTTATGCTTCTTCCTAAAATTCTAAAGAATTTCATCAATGTATTCCCCCTTCTTATAATCTTTAAATAAATGTCCTTCCTTAAGGGCTATTACATGTTTCTTTCTTTTATTAACTATGGTTTTATCATGTGTTACCATAATCACAGTTGTTCCTTCTTTTTTATTTATTTCTTCCAAAAGTTTAACTATTTCCATACTCATAACCGGGTCCAAGTTTCCTGTTGGCTCATCACATATTAATAACTTAGGTTCATTTACAATAGCACGAGCAATTGCAACTCTTTGTTGTTCACCACCAGATAAATTATCAGGATAATCTCTTAATTTACTTTTAAGTCCTACTAATTCAATAGCTTTTAAAACTTTAGGTCGTATATCTCTTTTTTTAAGCCCAATTGCTTCAAGGGCAAAGGCAACATTTTCATAAACATTAGATTTAGGAAGTAATCTATAATCTTGGAATACTACTCCTAATTTTCTTCTTAATTTATAAACACTAGAATTTCTTAATTTATTAACTTTCAAACCACCTAAGATAATTTCACCTCTAGTTGGTTTTTCTTCTCTATAAAGCATTTTTATTAAAGTTGATTTACCACTTCCAGAACCTCCAATTATATAACAAAAATCACCTTTTTCTATACTTAAATTCAAATCATATATAGCTACAACACCATTCTTGTATTGTTTAGTAACACCATTAAACTTAATGAATTCCATTTTTCACCACCTATATTCTACAATTTTCACTATAAAGTAATTATAGCATATTTTTCTAACTTTGAATATATTTTTTTATTTTCATTTTTAACTTCTAAAAAAAAGATATAGAAACTCTATATCTATTTAACATCAGGTATTTTCTTAGGAATTTGAAAAGTATTTTTATTTTCAGCTGGTAAATCACTAGGCGTATTCTCGTCTTTAGAACCTTTTTTAGATTTCTTCTTTTTACTATCCTTAGCTTCTTCCTTCGCTTTTTCTTTTTTAATTTTTTCTTCTTGTTTTTTCTCTTTAGCTACTTCTTTTTTAGATTTAGGTGGTTCTTTAGGAGCTTGATTTCCTATATTAATTCTAACTCCATACTTTGTATATTTTAATTTAAACATATAACCTATAATAGCAAATATTAAAATTATTCCCACAAAAGTATAGATAAAATAACGAACCCCAGATATATTATCTCTAAAAAAATATAAAACAGAATTCAACATATTAATCCTTATTAGCAAAATAATTAGCTGTTCTTACCATTTGATATGAATAACCCATTTCATTATCATACCAAGCAATTACTTTTACTAACTCACCATCTTCGGTATCTAAAACATCCGTTAATAACCCATCAACGACGGAACCATTACTAGAACCGATTACATCACTTGATACAATTGGG
>CANQEQ010000090.1 GCA_947595345.1 uncultured Bacilli bacterium
TTCAGAAGTGTATTCTACCATTTTTTTATTAAACTGATTTTTTTATTAATGTCTACTCTAAGGGGTGCAGTTCAAAACTGACTTAATTTATATTATTTATTTTCTCCACTCTAATATTTTAGTATCTACTGTGTCGCCATTTAATAATTTAGGACTTACAAAGTTAAGTTTATTATAAGTATTTTTTTAAGTGTTAAAACTATTTGTTTATCTTGAACTACCTGAGGTTGCAAAGACATAACTTTTTTTATTTATAAGATTATTTCATTTAGTCTTCAATAATAAATGAAGACATCTCAGTAAAACTTTCAGTATCATCATTCAAATCTAAAGTACTATTAATTGATTCAATAATAATACCAAAATAATTATAAATTTTACTTTTTACTTTTACTTTAGTTCCAACTTTAATATCTGCTAAATCAATATTTGAATTAAAGTTATAAGTCATACCTTTATTCTTATATGATTCTCTATTTATTAATAAGTACAACTGCCAACCACCTTTAAAGCTTACAAGATTACAAGTAGCCAATACAGTTTTACAAGTTTCAGACCTTATATTTTTAACTTCATCAGTAAATTCTATGGTTGCACCAGAATAATATTTTTTAAAATTTGACTCATTACTATTTAAAACTTTCTTTAAATCTTTAAAACTCATTTCTGTTTTATTACCTTCATTATCAATAACAGTCGCTTTTTCATTATAGTTTGCACAACCAGTAACACTAAAAATTATAAATAAAGTGAAAATAAGTGTGAATAATTTATTATTTTTTTTCATTTTCTTTTTTCCTTTCTTCAAATTCTTTTCTTATTGAATTTTTTTGTGTTTTGCTTGAACCTTTTTCTTCTAGAAAACAATCTTTGCATATTGGATTTCCAGCTTCACCAATTGTCATATCTAGTTCATCATATTTTCTGCCACAAATTGGACAGTCCATTTTGTTCATTATATTTTCTCCTTTCACATACATATTATCACATTTTTGTCGTCTTGAATAGCATTTTGTCAAAATTAAAAGCAAAAATGAAATAATTTTTTTGGGTGATATTAATGAATGCCGAAAAAATTAGATTTTTAAGAGAAGAACTAGAAATTACTCAAAGTGATATTGCAAAAATATTAGGTTGCACAAGGTCAGCATATTCGTTATGGGAAATCAATAAAAATACTATTCCTTTATATTATCTAAATAAAATTGCAAACGAATTTGATATAAATATTGATTATTTAGTTGATTTATCAAATGACAAAAAAATTAAATTTAGAAAAAACGAAATAGATAAAATTGAATTAGGCAAAAGAATTAAGCAAGCAAGAAAATCTATAAATTATACACAAGAAAAATTAGCTCTTAAATTAAATACTACACATTCAGTAATTAGTGCTTATGAATCTGGTAAAACTTCTGTATCTACTTTATTTCTTATTGAAATTGCAAAACTAACTAATAAGTCTTTAAACTGGTTGTTAAATAAAATTGATTAAAAAACTATTTATTTTTTCATTATATCCTCATTAATTATTATCTTTATAAACTTCTTCAACTAAAGGAAAGACATTCCAAGCTTTAGGCCAACCTGTATAAAAGGCTAAATGCGTTACCATTTCTACTACTTCTTCTTTACTTAATCCATGTTTCTTTCCTAAAATTAAATGAGCTTTTACTTGTTCAAACATACCTTCAGCCATTAAAGCTGAAATTGTAATCATACTCCTATCCCGAAGTGATAACTTATCCTCTCTTCCCCATACTTTACCAAATAATATATCATCATTCAACTTGGCAAACTCAGGAGCAAGTTTACCTAATTTTTCTCGTCCAGCCGTTTGTTTTTCCATAAATACCTTCTTTCTAATTATAGTATATCATACTTTTTAAATTCATACTAACTAACTATCTTTATCTTTTTAATAAAAACATTTTTAGACATTTAGCATAACGATTATTAAATATTACTAATGTTTTCTTTAAACATTTTTTATTTCTAATCTATCAAATTTTTGTAAATTATATTATAATTACAATAGAGGTGAGTTATGAAAATTAAATTATGTGTTATCACTATTGGAGGACTTGGAACAAGACTTTTACCAATTACTAAAAGTGTTACTAAAGAAATGTTACCAATTAGTAGAACTCCAGCTATTTTCATGCAAGTAAAAGAAGCTTATTTAAGTGGCATTGAAGAAATTATCTTTGTAGTTTCTAAAAAAAATATTAATTTAATAAAAAGTTTCTTTGAATTTGACGAAGAATTATACGAAAGAATTAAAGATAAACCTGAGAAATTAGAATTATTAAAAGAAGTTGAAGAAATTAGAAAAAATATGAAATTCACATATGTCATGCAAACTGAAAAAGGAACTTATGGGGCTTTATATTCAGCTAAAGATTATATTAAAGATAGAGCATTTGCCTTAATGTATGGAGATGACATTATATGTTCAAAAACTCCAACTTTAAAAAAATTAATTAAAGAATATGAAAGAACTAATTCCTTAGTCATGATGGCAAGAACATTAAAAGATTTACCTAACTTTGGAATTGTTAAATATAAACATGATAACATACTTGATAGTATAGAATACAATAAAGGAAATGTCCCTAGTCATGATATTATATCTGGAAGATTTATACTAACTAATGATATTTTTAATATAAAAGATAAATTAGAATACCATGATGGAGAATTACAATTACCTCTTGCTGTAACTATGTTAAATAAAGAAATTCGGGTTGTTCTAGAAAACAGTTTATATTTTGATTTAGGAAGTGAAATTGGTTTTCTAAAAGCTAATGTTTACTTTGGTCTTAAAAATCCTAATACCAACAAAGAATTACTTGAGTTTATAAAAGAAATACTTAATAATTAAAAAAATACTAATTGTTTAGTATTTTATTTTGAAATAGAATTAGTATTGTTTAAATTATTATTTAATTCATTAGCTGATATTTCTATGGAACTTTCATTATAAATTGGAGTATATAAAGTTATTTCATATCCTGTATCAGTCTTTTGATAGGATAAATCATAATCTTGATATAATTCTAAAACACTCTCTAAATTCATACCTTCTGCTATATTAATTTTAGATTCTTGAAACTTGGTTGGAACTATTAAAACTAAAGAATCCTTATAAGTATCATTAAAGAAATGTTTAAATGTTTTTACTTTGATACTCTTATACATTAAATCTAAAAAAGTTCTATCTACGTTTAAATAATCCATAATCTTAACAGT
>CANQEQ010000091.1 GCA_947595345.1 uncultured Bacilli bacterium
CTATCACTTGAATTATTTTCACTATCAGTATAACTAAAACTTATGTTATCATTTGTTTTAGTTATATCTACTTTCATTGTATCAGCAGAAGCTAAACTTATTCCTGCTACACTAGGATTAAGATAATTACTTATTTCTACATTAAAATAAGTTTTTCCATTCTCATAATAAGAATTTTGATAATCAACACCAAGTGGTATATTCATTTTATCTAGATTTCCATCTACTTTTACCTTGAAACTTGCATAACTATTATTCCATACATCTTGAGTATAATCTCCATTTGTATCACTTACTGTTACACTTTCGTCTATCCATAGACGAAGAGAATAATCTTTGGTATATGAATTAGTACCTCCTTCTATTTTCTCTACCCATATTCTGGTATCATTTAAGGTCTTATATCTATTGGCATTTACAAGTACATCTTCTCCACTTGTTAGATATACATCTATATCCTCATCTTTAAGTCTTGTTTTAGTAGATTGTTCTTCTCCATACACTATACTTATTCCATAATAGATGTCTTTTGAACTTTGGTTCTTTCCATTTATTGTAAAATTAAATACATTATCAGATAGTTTTAAAGCATCGTCTTTAGTCATTGGAACGGCATTTTCCAAATCTATTTGATTATTTTCTGTATAGTTCATATAGATGTCTCCTGTTACTAAGACACTATTTTCATTACCAATTAATGTATAATTTATGAATGCATAGGTTATTCCAAAGACTAAGAATAAACCACCAACTATTGTTATTACTAACCCTATTTTTCTCTTATTTTTCATTTTTAAGACCAACCCTTTCTAGTTTGTACATCATTTATGATGTTTACATTTTAATCTTACATCATATTTGAGATAAAGTCAATTATCTTTACTAATTTTATGAGAAAATATATATCATAAGAGGTGTAAATGAATATGTATTTAAGAAGATTAAGAGACTTAAGAGAAGATAATGACTTAGGTCAAAAAGAAGTTGCTGATTATTTGAATATCAAGCAACAAAATTATTCAAGATATGAAACAGGAGAAGTATTATTACCTATTTATCGTTTAATAGCTTTAGCTAAATATTACAATACTTCAACTGATTATATTTTAGAATTAACTAATGTTAAAAAGCCTTATCCTAAAACTAATGAGGTTAAAACAAGAAGTTAAGTCATTTTTAATATGTTCCTCATCATTGTTTTTATACATAAGTTTCATTATTCAAATTTTTATTATTAAAAAAAACTTCCAAACGGAAGTTTATTTATTTAAACCAAATTCTTGTTCTTTTAATTTTTCTTTATTAAATTCACTTTGTTTAATTAAATTAATGACATATTCAGGAGTTATTTCCTTATCTAGAATTATTTCATTTTTATTATCAATTATACCATTTTCCTTTAAAGCTTCTAGATTACTAATAATTATATTTAACATATCTTTAAAATAACTATCTTTTAAATTATCTAAAGTAATTTCTTCTTTATATTTAAAAATTAATATTAAATAAATATATGCTAAATCATTAAATATCTTTTCTTGTTCATAACTAGAATAAGCATCTAAAAATCTTAAAAAGATACTTAAAGTATTATCAACTTCTTCTAAAGATATAGTATCATTTTCATTTATAAAATCACTTATTACAGTATATCTTAAATTATCTACATATTCTAAAAAATCTATATTATTTTCAGGTTCTTTAAGAGCTTGAGGTTCATTTATTTTCTCATTTTTAATCTCTTTTACTTCGGCATCTTTTTCTATAGTATCTATTTTAGTAAACTTTTCCATACCATGTGTTGTAAATTGATTATTTTTAGATAGAAGTTCTAAAAACTCTATAAAACTTTTATGCTTACGACTATTAAAAAATGACTTTTTATACTTCTTTAAATAACTTTTAACATCATCTTCACTTGCTTCTTTAAAACTATCAATTACAATAGAGGCTTTACTCATATTTTTAGGAGCAAAAGTTAATTTAACTGATAAAACATACTTTTCTATATCAGCTTCTTCTTCAGTAATGACACTATAATCTGCTAATACACTATCTTGAGAATTAAGTGGAAAAAATAATCCACTATGTAATTCTTTTCCATATAAAGAACCATACTCATCTTTATAAACTTCAAATATAACTTCTTCGTATTTATCTTCAACCGGAACAGCTTTTGTTTCAACTAATTTATTAAATATATTAACAATATCCGTTCTTGTAACATTATATTTAGAAACACTTTTTATTAAATATGTATTTAAAGTTTCTATTTGACTTTTATCTTGAATATCAAAATTTAACTTAAATTCATTTTTTCTATTTCTTGTTCCTAATACTCTATTAGGTTCAATTATAAATTCTTTAGTTTTAGCTAATACTCCTTTATAATACATATTATCACTATCCTTTATTAAATAATAACACGTTTTTAAAGAAAACTCAAACAAAAAAATAGTCATAGGACTATTTTATATACTTTTATTTTTTAAAGGTTTTCTTTAAAGTTTTAACATACCCTGTTCCAACTAAAAATCTTCCTTCTTTAGGTTCACCAATATACTTAGAATGATTAGAATAATAAAGAGGATTAGTTACAGTATCAATATCTGACATCGTAATATTTTTAGAATTCAAATTTCTTTCTTGAAATTGTAACATTAAAGCCTTTTTTAAATCAATATAATATAAACCATTTTTAAAATAAATACAATTTTTCCATAAAGTTTCATTAGTTGCCCATTTAGGATAATCTTTATAAGTATAAGAAGAAAGAGAAGCCGATGGTGATACATATACCTCTATATCAGAATCTTTAGCCTTACATTCTGTTAATAAACTATCAACAATTTGCATTGGTAAACAACGATTTATATGTTCAGCACTTGTATGAGCTAAAGCTAAAGTTTTACTTTTTAAATCTTTCATAATTATAACAGGACAGTCAGCTGCCGGATAGGCCATCATAATTCCAGTTAACCCCTCTTTTATTAACATTATATCACAAGGAATATCAATATCCCATAAATCTATATCTTGATATACTACATCTTCATTATTTAATACTACATATTTTCCATCAGGATAATTAAAAGTACTAGCTGAATTTTTTTGAAGAGGCACGATTATTTTTCTACCATCAAAGCCATATTCTTCTCCTAATTTCATTCTTCTTCTATATACATCTTTTAAAATATCTTCTTGGCTCATTCCCTCTTTATAAAATCTTTTTTGATAAGTCATTGG
>CANQEQ010000092.1 GCA_947595345.1 uncultured Bacilli bacterium
TAATCTTGTTTTTAATCTCTTTTTTTATACCTTAGTAGTTTAAAAAGACTTAATTAAAATCTTGCGCGCACGCCATTCGAACCAGCAACCCAATTGTTGTTAAGCTCACCGGCCTCGTTAACCCTAAACATGTTAGCAACAGCGTTCCACGAATTGAAGTTATAAGGCGACATTCAGCTATAAATAGATTAACCCTAATTAAAGGATAAATAAAAAAATAATATAAGTCAAGTAGAAAAAGAAAAATAAGAAATTAATTACAATTCCTTATTTATTTCTGGGAATTTCAAACCAAAAAGTTGAACCTTTAGATGGTTTAGAAATAATACCATATTTAAAGTTATGAAGAATAAAGATATTTTTTACAATTGATAGGCCAATTCCACTTCCAACTGTGTTTCGTTTATATTTCTTTTCACTCTTATAATATTTATCCCAAACTTTATCTAGTTCTTCTTTTTTAATACCTTTCCCGGTATCTTTAATTTCAACTCTTACTTTTTTCTTATCAGGTTTAACATTTATATAGACTTTAGCATCATCACCTGTATAATTAATAGCATTACTAATTAAATTATAAATTACTTGTTCTAGTTTTTGTTTATCAGCTTTAATTATAAGTTCTTCTTGATAATTAAAGATAAATTCATAATTTTTAGTATAAGAGAATATTTTAAAACGATTTAAAATAGTATTTATAAGTTTAGTTAAATCAATTTCTTCAAGATTTAATTTTTCAATATTACTTTCTAGTTTAGATAAATTTAATATATCATTTACTAAAATAGTTAATCTATCTACTTCTTCTATAATAATATTCATATCATTTTCATGTTTTTCTTTATCAGTTTCAAAATCTTTTTCCATTTCAGCATAAGCTTTAATCATGGTTAAAGGAGTTTTTAAATCATGGGAAACATTACTTAATAAATCTCGTCTTAACTCATCAGTTTTTTTCATTACATCTTTAGCATAGTCAAGAGTTGAACCTAATTCTTTTATTTCTTGAATATCACTGTCAACATTAAAATCAACATTGTAATTACCATTTGATAAAGCTCTAGCTTCTCTTGTTAATTTAGAAATAGGTTTAGATAGAGATTTAGATACAAAATAGGCAATTATAATTGATAGAATAATTACTAAAAAGGTTACAATTATAAGTTGATTTTTAAGAGCATTTATAGTTGTATCAATAGGTTCTAGGGAAGTATTTAAAAAGGCATAGTCAGTACTATTTAATTTTATACCATAAAGAAGAGTCATGTTATTAAATCTTGGATTAATTATTTTAAGTTTAAATTCTTCTTTATCACTATTGATAAAATCAACTTTTCGTTTAATAACTTTAGAATTTTTAGTATCTAAGCAACCTTTATTATTTTGAATATTAGAATAAATTGTTTCACCATTACTTGATAATTCAACACAAAAATCAGTATTATAGGATACATTCTCTAAAATAGAATTAAAGTTTGATTTACCATAATTTTTTTTAATAATTTCTAAAGTATTTTTTAATTCATTAGTTTTGTAATATTCATAATAGTTATTTAAAAATACTAATTGGAAAACCCAAACAAAAAAGAGGATTAAAAGGGAAAATATACTAAAATATAAAAATATTTTAAATATTAAACTTTTACTGCGTTTCATAGATAAATTTATATCCAATACTCCTTACAGTTACAATTAAATCCCGATATTTTCCCATATTATTACGTAAAATTTTTATATGTGTATCAATAGTTCGTTCATCACCATAAAAATCATAACCCCAGACTTTACTTAAAATTTGTTCTCTGGTAATTGCTACATTCGGATTTTTAACAAAGTAGGCTAGTAAATCAAATTCTTTAGGAGTAATTTTAGCTTCTTTATTGTCAATATATAAAACTCTTCCTTTAAAATCCATTTTAATTCCTTTATAAGTAAATATTTCCTCGTCATACATAACGTTACATCTTTTTAAAATGGCTTTAATTCTAGCTACTAATTCTTTAGGTGAGAAGGGTTTAGTTAAATAATCGTCTATTCCAATTGAAAAACCAAATAATTTATCATATTCTTCATTTCTAGCACTTAATACAATTGTTGGAATATTGTATTTTTCTTTCATTTTAGAGAAAAAAGTATAACCATCCATTTCAGGCATCATAATATCTAAAACTATAATATCAATATTTTTAGTTTCTAAAACTTCAAGTCCTTTAATTCCATTACTAGCTTCATAGACATTATAATGTTCATTTAAACAATATTCTTTGACAACATTCCGTATTAACTCTTCATCATCAATAATTAAGACGTTCATTTCCATCACCAAAGTATATTATACATGACTTTTGTGAATTTTGTGTGAAAAATTTTAGTTTTTCTTATTAATTCCTATCATAGAACCTAGACAAATAGTAATTATCATAATTAGATAATAAACTAAATGGTAAATTTTAAATCCTTTAGTTAAAAGATTAATTAATAAAAATAATATTCCAATTAAAGTTCCTAAGATAAGACCATTCAAATAACCTTTACTAGTACTTTTCCTACCTATATAAAATCCTCCACATAAAGAAGATACTAATAATATTATAATTTTAAAATATTTAATTATATTATTATTTAAAATATCAAAGTAATAGAAAATAGTTATTATAAATAAGAAACTAAAAAAAGGAATAAAGAAATAGAGTAGAGCTTTTAAATAATTATTTAGATTTATTTTTTTCATTAAAACACCTCAGTTAATATAGTTCTAATAAATAGTATTTGTTTAATTAAAAAATATTCTAAAAAAAATAATTTAAACTTTTTTATGTGAAAAATTAAAAAAGTATTAAGGAAATTTTAAATATTTAAGAGATTTTTTCCTAAATTTTTAAAATCAAAATTTTCTTCAAAAATTTCAGGAAAAATTAAGTTTTTAGAAGAAATTTAACTCAATTTTTAATTTTGTAAAATTATGTAAAAATAAATGTAAAACATATGTAAATTTAGTAAAAATAAAATTAACTTTGTGTTATTATATTAATTAGGACATTTTCTAAGTCTACGTTAGTGTGTGCTCCCTTACTAGAGTAATCTAGGGAAGTGGAGGTGGTAGCTATGAAGAGTAAAATTAACTTTTTACGAATTGTAGTAATACTTCAATTCGCAATAGAATTCCTAATTATTTGGGCTTTTCTAAAAAAATAAAAAGA
>CANQEQ010000093.1 GCA_947595345.1 uncultured Bacilli bacterium
GATTATATGGATGAAGAGATGAGTGAGTATTTAGAGAAACTTGCCATAATTCAAGAAAAGAAGAAAGCTGAAGAAAAAAGCTTTAATGATGGAGTTCAAGAAGGAATTGAACGAGGTATTATGCAAACTAAAATAGATATGGTAATTAACTTCTATAACAATGGAGCTTCTTTAGATTTAATAAAAAAATCAACTGGAATGACAGAAGACGAAATAAAAGAAATCATTTCTAATAGTAAAAAATAAAAAAATAAATTAGAACTTGTATTTTAAGGAGTGATAAGTATTATTTGTCGCTTCTTTTTAATTAATTTTTATTAATAAAAGAGGATGATTTAATTTGTTTAAGGCTAACAATTTGGTTGGTCTTTTAGTTTGTCTTTAAAATATTACAGCTATTTTTAGTAATTTTTTAGATTTTTTTTAAATAGATTTTACTAAAAAAATAATATATCATAATCTAGGGGCAAAAATAAGAGGTATTAAAATATTGTGCTATACTTATTTTGTAAATATAGGAAAATCGGGATGGGGTTCTATTTTTTTAGTTAAAAGATGTCGGAATTTGACGAATTTTAGTTAGAAAAAAGACAATTTTCCCATATATAAGGCTTAGGCCAAGTGATGCATTTCACGAATAATTATGTAAGGAAAGAGGTAAAAATGAAAAATAAGAGATTAGCACTAATGATTTCAATATTAGGAGTTACAATTGTAACTTTAGGAATTTCGTATGCAGTTTTTAATTTAACATTGACTGGTACTAATAATAGTGTCTTAGTAACCGGAGACATCTATATGAATTATACTGAAAGTAATCAAATCAATTTAGAAAATGCCGTTCCAATGAGTAAAACAGCTGCTTTACAGTTAGAGAATAATACTTTTGAATTTACAATAACAGGTAAAAACCAAAGTAAGAAAGATGTTTATTATGGGATAAGTATAGTCTATGGAGATGAACAAAAAAGTAAAACAAGATTAAAAGACGAAGATATAGACGTTTATCTTACAAGTGGTGAAACTGTTTTAGTAGATGCAGCTCGTTATAAAAGCTTAAATGATACAAGAATATGGGCTGATAAAATACCTGCTAATACAAATCAAGAAGTAACTAAAAATTACAAATTAAGAATGTGGGTAGACGAGAATGTTGTTATAAGTGATACTGATGCTAATAAAGATTATACACAGTCAGTATGGAATAATAGTTATGCAAGCTTCAAAGTCAAAGTAGATGGAAATTTAGATAAAATGAATGTTCCTCTAGAAATAGATGCAAAAGATACTTACTATGAAAACGGAAGAGCATACTTTATAGTAAATATAAGTAATTATTTAAACCCAGATGTAGCAGGAATAGCTTTAGCTGCAACTGACACAATGAAAGTAGATATAACAACAACTAATTCAGATGTAGTGTTTGCTTATCAAGATGAGGAAGGAAATAAAACCGAAGATGGTCAGACAGTACCTAGTATAAGCCGAACATATTCATTTAATGAAAATAAATCTGAAAAAATTCAAGTATATGTAACCTCAAAAAGTAATTCAGATATAAAAGCTGATATAAATGTAAAACTAACAAAGAATACAGATACAGTTTATGAAATGGTTAAAAACATGCACATAAGAGGTGCTAAAGATTTTTGTAAGAATAATGGCTTTACAAACTTTGCTGATTGTTTACTAGTATCTGACCAATTAAGTAGTGATGTATCAGAAGCTAAGAAATCAATAGGAGATAAAAAGGGACCAACTTTAAGTAAAACAGCACCTGAAATAACATATGTTGCAACAGAAGAAAAAACAGGAGCATCAGTTCCTAATTCAGCAGGTTACTTATTTACTTATGGTGATAGCGTAACATTTAATACATCAACTGGTATATTTACAATTACCGGAAATGTAGTAAATAATGCAAGTTTATCAAGTGCAATGCAAGGAAAATGGACTTGTGGAACTACTAACTACGGAACAACAACTTGTGGTACAGTTTATCATATAACGTCAATGGAAGGAAATACAATAAAAACAGCAGGTAGTAGAACTTACCAAATTGCAAATGCAATCGGTTCAGAAGTAGGACTATATAAAACAACTGATAACGATGGAGATACATTCTTCTATAGAGGAGACGTGCAAAATAATAATGTTAAATTCGCTGGTTTCTACTGGAAAGTTATTCGTGTAAATGGTGATGGAAGTGTTAGACTTTTATATAACGGAACAAAACCTGACTCAACAGGTATGGAAGCATCTTCTGTAACCGGAGCTGGAGTTGCATATAATACAAGATATGCTGACCCAACTTATGTAGGATATATGTATGGTGAAAACTTTTCAGAAACTCCAGTTAAAAGTAAAGAAGCAAATTATACTGATATAGTTGCTAATACTAAATATTATTTTGGTAAAGGTTATACACCTGATGCTAGTGCTAAGACATTTAAACTAACGGAAGTTGACACAGCAGCTCAAACGTTTACGGAATGGAATACAGCTGGAAAACTAGCACAAGGTTACAAGTATACTTGTAAATCAACAAGTGCAACGGGAACTTGTCAATTCTTAATAGAAATTGTTAAATTTAATTCAGCTACAAGTATTCAAGCATATTATTACTCTTATGGTTCAACAAGTTATGCTAACACAAGATTAGATACAGCTAGTAGTAATGCTAAAACACAACTTGAAAACTGGTATACTAATACTTTGGTTAAAGCAACTGAAGCTGGTAAAACAGCTGATAAATATATAAATACAGGAGGAACATTTTGTAACGATAGAAGTTTATCAACTCAAGGTGATAACGGTGATGGTTTCTCATTAATGCCTGCAACATATTATGGTGCATATGACCGTAATGTAAATAAGAAATCAGCTAGCCTTGTATGTCCAAATACAGCTGACTTGTTCAGTGCAAAAGGAAGTGCTGGTAAAGGAAACAAGAAACTTGAAAAGCCGATAGGCTTAATTACAGCCGACGAAGTCGCTTTAGCAGGTGGTTTGTATAACACTAAAAATGAGAGATACTATCTAAGAACTGGAGCCTATTATTGGACCATGTCGCCTGGCTATTTCCCTTCAGGGTATGTTGATGCTC
>CANQEQ010000094.1 GCA_947595345.1 uncultured Bacilli bacterium
TCATACCTCCTTGTCCCTATTTTCTAATACCATATTACTACATTTTTTTCTCTTTTTCAAGTACTTTTATTTTAATATACCAAGTTGTCTTATTTTGTCTTTTTATATTTCAACTTACAAAACCTTGACTTTTTATTATTTTTCTTTTATTCTATTTTTTAAATGAAAGATATTTTATGAAAGAATAATAAAATTTTTAAAAATGTATACAAGGAGGTTTATATTATGGATAATAATGTTACAACAATAATGAATGTTAAAAATAATGATATTAGAGTAATGCGAATAGAAAATGAAGATTATATTTCTTTGACGGATTTAGCAAAATATAAAAATCCAAAAGAGCCATCTGATGTTATAAAAAAATGGTTAAGCAATTACGATACCATAGAATTTTTAGGTTTATGGGAACTTCTTAATAATGATAATTTTAATTCGGCGGAATTCCGCCGAATTAAAATAGAAGCTCCGAAAAAAGCTTTTATAATGACTCCTAGTCAATGGTGTAAAAGTGTTAATGCTAAGGGAATGACTTTTAGTAAAGGTAAATATAGTACGGGAACATTTGCACATTCTGATATTGCCTTAGAATTTGCTTCATGGGTTGATAATTTATTTAAACTATATCTAATTAAAGAATTTAAACGATTGAAACTTAATGAAAGTTATCAAGAAAAAATAGAATGGTCAGTAAGAAGAAGTTTATCTAAAACTAATTATAAAATTCATACAGATAGTATAAAAGAAAATATAGTTCCTAAGCTTACTGAAAAACAAAAAAAGTTAGTTTATGCTAGTGAAGCAGATGTAATAAATGTTGCACTCTTTGGTATGACAGCTAAGCAGTGGAGAGATATTAACCCTAATTTAGAAGGAAACATTAGAGATTATACAGATATTTTACATTTGATAGTATTAAGTAATTTAGAAGTATTAAATGCTAGCATGATTGATAATAATATTTCTCAAAGCGAAAGACTAGAAAAATTAAATGCAACTGCTATTAAAGAGTTAAATATATT
Organism: uncultured Bacilli bacterium; assembly: GCA_947595345.1. Taxonomy (GTDB): domain Bacteria; phylum Bacillota_I; class Bacilli_A; order RF39; family UBA660; genus RUG591. The sequence goes on from CANQEQ010000094.1 coordinate 1,023, forward strand.
ATCAAATGATAATAATATTCAAAAAATAGCTTCTTCTGACGAAAAATTAATTGAAAATAAATAAAAACATAAGCAATTTTGTAATTTAACCTATGTTTTTATTCTATTTTCTTTTTTTTAATTTTTATTTTATTCTTATTTATTCTCTTTCATTACCTTAATTAATTAGCTAGTTTTACTGTATATGGGTCTTCCATTGTGCCATTTCCACCGGATAGTAAAACATCTGATTTTAAATTAATGACTGCACGTGCGTTAACCCAATCTGTTACATAATGCCACGGATTTAAAGAACCATTATCTGCAACGCTCCATTCATAAGCAGCTGCAGCTCCAGAACTAAGATAACTAGGAGACATAGTCCAATAATAAGCTCCTGTTCTTAAATAGTACCTTTCATTTTTAATATTATACAAACCACCGGCTAATGCGACTTCGTCGGTTGTTATTAAGCCTATTGGCTTTTCCAACTTCTTATTACCTTTTCCTTCACTACCTTTAGCACTAAATAAATCAGCATTGTTAGGACAAACTAAACTTGCAGCTTTTTTATTCGCATTTCTATCATATGAAGTGTAATAAGTAGTTGGCATCAAAGAGAACCCATCTCCATTTCCTTCTTGTGTTGACAAGCTTCTATCATTGCAGAAAGTTCCTCCAGTATTTATATAATTGTTTACATCTGTTAACTTACTTGTATACCAGTTTTCAAGGGAATTTTTTACATTACTACTTGCTGTATCTAATCTAATATTATCATAACTTGTTGAACCGAATGAGTAATAATAAGCTTGGATACTTGCAGCATTATTAAACTTAATAACTTCTACTAGAAATTGACATTCACCAGTTGCTGATGTTTTACAAGTGTATTTATAACCTTCTGCAAGTTTTCCAGCTGCATTCCATTCTGTAAAGGTCCCTGAGTAATCAGCTCCTGTTAGTTTAAATGTTTTTGTACTTGCATCAGGAGTGTATCCAGTTCCAAAATAATATTTTATATTTAATATATCTGTATAATTAGCTTCTTTACTTTTAATAGGCTCTTTTGAAAAATTATCTCCATACATATAGCCTTCATATGCTGTATCTGCGTATCTTGTATTATAAGGTACACTTTCTCCAGTTACACTCGATGCTTCCATTCCTGTTGAGTTAGTATTTGTGCCATTATAAATTAATCTTATGGAACCATCTCCATTTATTCTTACTATTTTCCAATAAAAACTAGCAAACTTAACATTATTATTTTTTACATCTCCTCTATAAAAGTAAGTTTCTCCATCATTGTCAGTAGTCTTATAAAGTCCAACTTCTGAACCTATAACATTTGCTTCTTGATACGTTCTGCTTGTTGCCGTTTTTATTGTATTACCTTCCATTGAGGTTATATGATAAACTGTTCCACATGATGTTCCATTATTTGCTGTTCCACATGTCCATTTTCCATTCATAGCACTTGTTAAAGGCTGATTTTGTATTACATTTTCTATCAATGTAAAATTTCCTGTTGAAATATTAAAGGTTACCCCATCTGCATAATGCCATAATTGCCCACTAGTTTGAGCAACTGTTGCTCCAGTGGTTTCTTCTGTTGCTACATAGGTTATTTCAGGTGCTGTTTTTCTTAAATTTGGGCTTCCTTTTTTAGTTATTCCATCTTTAGCCTCTTCTACTGTATTACTCAATTGTTCAGATACTAATAAGCACTCTGCAAAGTTAGAAAAGCCATTGTTCTTACAATA
>CANQEQ010000095.1 GCA_947595345.1 uncultured Bacilli bacterium
CATAATATTAAGTCCATCAGCATAAGCTTGAACATTCTTAGGTGTTTGACTAGTAGTAGCACCAGTTAAGAAATGAGCTGCAATTTTTCCTTCCTCGTAAGGAAAGTTTGTTTCTTCTTTTATTTTAGAACCAACCTTAGCAAAATCTTTAGCTCTTATAAATTGCATACCTTGAGGTAATTTTTTTCCACTTTTTACGTAACTATCTAAAAAATCATGTTTAGGTACTTGACCTGTACTAATTGCAACAGCTTTTACAACTGGACTCATATAATCAGCAATTGAAGTTACAACAACATTCTTAACTCCAACCTGTGCTAACTTATTAATAAGGTCTTCATTTAAAAAAGCATCAAATATAAATACGGTTTCGCATTCATTTTCTCTTACATATTTTTCAGGAAAAGCATTTAAAAAACCAGGCCCAATTGGACAAGCAATTTTAGAAGCATCAATAGCTCCATAAAAAGCATTAACTGAAGAAATTATAGAAGGAGCTGCAATTAATACTCCATTTTCTTTTTTTCCTTCAAGGCTTAAAAAGGCTTTTTTATAATCTTCAAACATTTGGAATGTCTTATCATAAGTAAATTTATTTCCAAAATACTCACTAGCAATAGCCTTGCCATTATCCCTATTTTTATACTTTAAATATTCAACCACACGCATTTTAGGATTTTTTATTTCTAAACCATTTTGGTTAACTTGCATTTTTTCATGCATAAATCTTTCTGTATTTCCTATTTCTAAATTTTTCATATATCCTCCCTTATAAATTCATTATAATTAAATTCCCTTAAATAATCAACAAAAAAGACAATAATTTTACTTATTGCCTTAATTTTTTTAACATGCTATTTTATGTTATTTCTCTACTTCTTTTTACTTTATTACAAGTTTACCATCACGATAATCAAAGATAATTGTTTCACCATAACTAATTTCTCCACTTATAAGTGCCGTTGCAAGTAATGTTTCTAAGTTATTTGATACAGCTCTTTTTAAAGGTCTAGCTCCATAATTTACATCGTAGCCTATCTCAACTAAATAATCTTTAGCCTCTTTCGTTAAAGTAAGTTTGATATTCTTATCACGAAGTCTCTCTTCAATTTCTGAAACTATCTTATCTAAGATACTATAAATTACCTCTTTTGATAAAGGTTTAAAAATTATTACCTCATCAATTCTATTAATAAACTCCGGCCTAAAAGTTCTTTTCAACTCGTCTATTACTTTATCATTTTCATTATTAAGAGCATATTCACTTCCTAAGTTACTTGTCATGATAATAATCGTATTTTTAAAATCAACTGTTCTACCATTACTATCAGTTACACGTCCATCATCTAATATTTGTAAAAGTAAATTTAAAACTTCAGGATGGGCTTTCTCTATCTCGTCAAATAAAACTATACTATAAGGATTTCTTCTTACAGCTTCCGTTAATTCGCCACCTTCTTCATAACCAACATAACCAGGAGGAGAACCTATAAGTCTTGAGACACTAAACTTCTCCATATATTCACTCATATCAATTCTTACAATATGACTCTTATCGTCAAACAATTCATAAGCTAAAGTCTTAGCAACCTCAGTTTTACCAACACCAGTTGGACCTAAAAAGATAAATGAACCAATAGGACGATTAGGGTCCTTAATTCCACTTCTACTTTTAAGAATACAATCAGAAACTTTCTTTAAAGCCTCATCTTGTCCAATTACATTTTTCTTCATATTATCATATAAACTTAATAACTTTTCTTTTTCACTTGATACAAGTTTAGTTAAAGGAATATTTGTTAACTTAGATATAACATAAGCAATATCTTCTTCGTTAACTGTATCACTTAAAATACAATTTTTTTCTTTAGAATTTAATTCAGATAATTCTTTTTCAATTCGTGGAATTTCTCCATGACGATACCTAGCTGCTGTTTCTAAATCATAACTATTTTCAGCTGTTTGAAGTTTAAATCTAGCTTCTTCTAATTCTTTCTTTTTAGATTTTATTTTATCATTTAATTCTTTTTCTCTTTGCCAGTCTTCTTTTAATTTAGCTTCCTCTTGTTTTAAAGAAACAAGTTCATGTTCTAGCTCATCTAATCTATTTTTAGATAATTCGTCTTTTTCTTTTTTAATTGCTTGTTTTTCTATTTCAAGAGATAAGATTTTTCTTGTAATGGTATCTAGTTCATTTGGAACAGAATCCATTTGAACCCTAATAGTAGCACATGCTTCGTCTATTAAATCAATAGCTTTATCTGGTAAATATCTATCAGTTATATAACGATTAGATAAAGTAGCTGCTGCAATTATAGCTTTATCAGTAATAGATACCCCATGATGGATTTCAAAACGTTCTTTCAAGCCACGAATAATAGTAATTGTATCCATAACACTAGGTTCATTTACTTTAATCTTTTGAAAACGTCTTTCTAAAGCTCCATCTTTTTCTATAAACTTACGATATTCATTTAAAGTAGTTGCTCCGATTACATGAATTTCTCCACGAGCCAACATTGGTTTTAAAATATTAGAAGTATCCATAGCTCCTTCAGCTCCAGTTCCAACTATCATGTGAATCTCGTCAATAAACATGATAATCTCACCTTCACTTTTTTTAATTTCTTTTAAAACATTTTTAAGACGTTCTTCAAATTCTCCACGATACTTAGCTCCAGCTATTAAACTAGCTAAATCAAGTTCCCAAATCTT
>CANQEQ010000096.1 GCA_947595345.1 uncultured Bacilli bacterium
AAAGAATATTCAAGTTAAAGGTGTATGTAGAACTGAAACAGGAGGAGTTAAAGAAGCAACTTCCGGCTATAACATATATGTATATGGAGAAAGCAGTGCTTGTGGTTGTAAGTCAGCTAAGTCATGTACTAATAGTTGCTGTGGAACTTATAAATGTAATTGTAGTACTTCATGTTCAAGATGGAAGTGTGTTTCAAATAGTAATGGAGGAACAATATATGAATGTGCAACCGGAGCTGGTAAATGTGGTACTTGTGCTAGTGGTTATTTTTCATGCTCTTCAAGTTCTAAAAGTTGTAAAACATGTAATGATAGTTGTACAAGTGAAGGTTGCTGTGGTTGTAAAACATACCATTCTTGTTGGCATTTATAAAAATAAAAAAGAAAGGGATTTAATATGAAAAAGAAATTAATAATTGGAATTGCAATTTTAGTAATAGGAGTAGTTTTAGCCATAGTTGGAGTTTTAATTACTAAACCTAATTCTGAGGTTGAATTAAAACCTAATGAACAAAGTAGCGAAAAAGAAAATAAAAATGAATATCAAGATAAAGAAATAATTATTTTTGATTATACTAAAGAAGAAACTAGTCAAGATATTAAAACATCTTTTACAGTTTACAATAATTCAAGTGATGTAATTGAAAATTCAGCTCTTTTCTTAGAGTTTTATGAAGATAATAAAAAAGTATATACAGCCGAATTTGCAATTGATAGCTTAAAAGCTGGGGAAGAATTAACATTTAAAGATGAGAGTATAGTTTTCTTATATGATAAAGTAACAAGTACTAAGTTTAAATTCTTAGATTCTGAACCACCTGTTACTTCTAAAAAAGATTACTTAAAAGAATATAAAACTTTAGATGCTAATAAAACAGGAGTAATTGAGGAGGAAACGGAAACTCCTGACGAATAATTGACATTTATTTTACAATATAAAAACTTTGATTTATTGAAATATGTCAATTTATGTGTTAACATAATCTTGAGTATAGAAGATAAAAACTATATCATTAAGAATATTGGAAGATAGGAAGGAGATTTATGGAAAATCAAAATAAGGAAAAAAATAACGAAAAGAAACAAATAATTTTAATGATTTTATGTGTATTTATTTTAATAATTGCTGTAATTGGAGTTTCAACAGCGTTCTTTACTTTCTTTAAAGAAGGTTCAACTGATAACGTCATTACAACCGGTAAGATAGTTTTTAATTTTGATAATGATAAAACTGCTGGTAAAGTTAATCCTGAAACTGGTGAGGTAACTCCTGGTGATTTAGTTGTTACTAATGACGAACCAATGAGCGATGACGAAGGAAAAGCAAGAGATGATAAATTTGGCTTTGATATTGATGCTAAATTACCACCAAATGTTAAAGATGGAGTTGATTTTAAAGTTTATGTAATAGCTGGGGATGTTCCAACAAACGAAACTTATCATAAGCCAGATGCAGGAGATTACGAAGAGGCTGACCGTTTAGATTACAAGTATATTAGTATGTATGTTGAACCTAATACATTTACAAGTACTGAAGGTGATGATGTAAGTAGTACGATAGTTGCTAAATATAAAACTGGAGATTACAAATTAGGAGATACAACTGAGGGTAAAAAAGTACTAATTGCTGAAGGTACAATCCCAGGAGATAACAAAGAACATATATTTGCTTATATGTTATCAATGTGGATTAATGAAGATATTGAAGTATCTGATACAAATGCTAAAGCTCCATATCGTGCTAGTAGCGTAGAAAAGAGCAATCTATTACCAGCAGGACTTGAATCTGATGATAGAAAAGTTTACAGTGATATGTTCTTCTCATTAAAGATTAGAATTGAAGCTGGAGATGCCGTAGGTATAGGAGGATAGGATATGGAAGAGAACAAGAAAAATAAAAATTCTTCAAAAGATATTACTTTAGTTGTACTTTTACTAGCAATTTTAGTAATTGCTGTAGTTGGAGTAACCTATGCTGTATTTAGCTATACTAAAGATGGTGAAGAGAATAATGTTTTAACAACTGGTAGTGTTTTCTTTAATTTCAGTGAAGGAGATAAAATTCTTTTAACCGACCAATTCCCAATGTCTGAAGCAAATGGAAAAGATTTGCAAAACAATGAAGGTGCTAAGAATGTTTTAACATTTACTATAACTGGTCATGATACATCTAAAAAAGGAATAGACTATAAAATTTATGCTTTAAAAGGTGAAGTTCCAAAAGGCATTGGTGATACTGTTTATTCAGATGCCAATCGTTTAGGTGATAAAGATATTATGTTATATTTAGTACCAGGAGCCGGAAGCTCTCAAATTACTGTAACTGAAAATAAATATACAGAACCAAATACAGTTGCTTCAGGTTTAGTATCTTCTGAATTTGGTGAAGATATAGATAAAGGTTGTTTAATTGCAACTGGTAAAATTGCTGGAAATACTAATGCTGATATTCAAAAAGAATTTACTTTAAAAATGTGGATTAATGAAAAAGTTACAATTGTTTCAGACGAGGAGTCTAAGGAAAATATTAAAGAGCCTGAAGCTGGAGTTTATACAGAAGAAGAATATGGTACTAAGTTTTATTCTTTAAAAATTGCAATAGATGCTGAAAGTGCTAAATAAAAAGGATAATTGTCAAATAGTGTGTGTAGATACAAAAAAGTAAGTAAAGATAACAGTTGATACATTAAGTATTGA
>CANQEQ010000097.1 GCA_947595345.1 uncultured Bacilli bacterium
ATTATGTAACATGTGAGAGATAGTTACATAAAAAAGAACTGAATGAAATTATTTCATTTCATTACAGCCCCTTTTTTAATATTAATTATTTTCTGTTAAAGTTTTTATTTTTTCTGAATGTTTTAAATAATTTCCAACTTCTTCCCAAGAAGTTATTTCTTTAGTTGAAAATATAGTATCTATTTCTTGAATTAAGTTAGAAACAGCATCTGAAACTTTTATATAGTATTCTGGTCTAATTGAACCTGGAAAAATATGTTTAGGCATGCCATAAGACTCAAATTTTTCAGTTAAATCAAGAGTGTTTGGTAGTCTTTTATTAGGCTTATCATAACGACAGTTTAAATAAATAAATTTTACCTCGTCAAAGTCAGGTAGATAATAAACAAGTTCATAATTACGGTCATATTCATCTTCTGGCATAGGTAAAGTTTCGTCTACTATAAACATTAATATAGGAAGTTCAGAAATATGTTCATGTTCATAAGTCTTTTCTAAAACTTCTAGTTTCTTTTTTTCTATGACTAATCTTTTCATTTGGTCTTTAATTTCTTGATTTAATTCTTGTAATCTATTTTTTTTATCGTATCTATTCATAAAGTTCCTCCAAGGGTTATATTATAACATGTTTTAAAATATTTACAAGAACTACTTTAAGCGATTATTAGTTTCTAACCATTCTAGAGTATCTTTTAGGGTATCTTTTAAATCTCTATTTTTAAAATCTAATTCTTTTTTGGCTTTTTCATTTGAAAAATTAGCATTAGTATTGACAGTGTAAAGGGAATATTTAGTATAAAGGGGAGGTTGTTTTCTTAATTCATAATATTTTTCAGATAAAGGAGCTGTAAGTTTAGCTAACCACATTGGTAGAATAGTTTTAATTTTTTTCATATTTTTAATTTCACTTATTAAGTCTAGAAGTTCTTTTATTGTAATATATCTATTAGAAAGAATATAGCATTCGCCTTTTTTTCCTTTAGTTGAAGCATTTATTACACCATCGGCCACATCTCTTACATCTACAAAGTCATATCCACCTTTAACACAAGCTTTTAATCTTTTAGTTGTAAAATCAATTATTAATTGCGTTAGGTGAGTACTCCCAAAGTCATATGGACCTATTATTCCGGATGGGTGGACAATACAAGCATTTAAGTCTTTTTCTTCTACCATTTTTAAGACATATTTAGCAGTTTCAGCTTTAGTTTTAGCATATAAACCTTCAACTTTATTTGGATTAAAATCTTTTATTTCAGTTATAATTTCACCTTTTTCTTTTTCAGGTATAGCATGAACACTACTGATATATACTAATTTAGCATTATGTTCTAAAACTTTATCTATTATATTTTTAGTACCACCTACATTTACATCATAGACTTGTTTGTTATATTTAGATTTTATATAAACAATAGCAGCTGAATGGAGAACATATAATTCAGTATCTTTTTCTACATTAAATATATCTGTTAAAGTTTCTTTTTTAGTAACATCACCTTCATAAATTTTACAGTTTAATCCTTTAAGAGAATTAGTTTGACTATTTGGAAGTATTAAAGCTCTTACTTCAATTTCATTATTTTTAACAAGTTTTCTTACAATATTATTTCCTAAAAAGCCATTAGCACCAGTTACAATATAAACTTTTTTCATATAATCCCTCACAATATATCTTTAATTAGATTTTATCATAAATTTAAGTAAATAAAAACCTGTATTAATAAAAAGTCTGAGTTGATGTATTAAGAAATGACGTATAGTAACTTTTTAGCCTAAAAAAATAACTAGTAATAAATTATTGACTAATATAAATATAATACATATTTTACATTTTTTTAAATAAAATTGTAAATTTTACAAATAAAAATCCCAAAATATAAATAATATGTTAAAATAATATTAGAAAGGTGATGATTTAATAATGAATTCAGAAGAGTATGCTATGGCTGAATTAAAGGAAATTGCAAAATTACTTGATTTATCAATTGAAGATGTAAAAAATAATCATAAAAAATTAGAGGATTGTGATGCTACATATTATTGGAACCCTGCTAGGGGTGGGTTATCTCTTATCGTAGCTTCAAATGGAGAATATTTATGTGCAACATCAAGTGTAAGTTTTGAAAAACTATTTGAAGAATTTAAAATGGGAAAAAGAAACGGAAAATTAAATGATAATGTATTTACTAGTTATGTTGGTATGAATAGTACTGAGATAAAAACTTTGATTGAGGAAAAAATAGCTTTATTAAAAGATAAGTTAGATGGCAAAATAGACGATAATGAAAAAGAAAATGCTGGATATTTACTTTGGAATTGTAAAATGATTTTAAGAAATATATGTATGGCATATGATAAATTGACTAGTAAATTTAAAGAGGAATTAACTTCTGAAGAAATTTCTAATTTTACTAAAAAATCAGAACTTATCAGAGCTAATGAAAATAATTGGAAGGATATAGAAAATATAAAAGAAACATTTAATTTGTTAATAGATAAAAAAGATTAATTAATAGGTGAAAAAAATTAAAATGACTACGATTAAATATTATAGTCATTTTTTTATAACCTATTTATGTTAATCTACACATAATTATATTTATGTTAAGTTATTTATTATGTTGAGTTAGTAAAAGAATTC
>CANQEQ010000098.1 GCA_947595345.1 uncultured Bacilli bacterium
CCTTGGAATGTTCCTAAAAACATAATATAGTTCTTTAATGAATTAATTTATTAAATTAAAACTATATTAAAAGACATAAACTAGTTCTTTCTAATTTATGTCTTTTTTCTATTTTCTTTTTTTATTTCTTCTTATTTATTCTCTTTCATTACCTTAATTAATTAGCTAACTTTACTGTATATGGGTCTTCCATTGTTCCATTTCCATTTTTAACTAATACATCAGATTTTAAATTAATAACTGCACGAAGACCTAAAGAATTATTAATTGAAGATGCATACTCTGAACCTATACCAAAATAAATAAACGGCTCCATTCTAGCACCAGGAGTTCCACCTGGTGTCATTGTCCAAAAAACATTTTTTGAATTAAGGTAAAATGTATTATTTGTATTATCACGTAAACCTCCGGCAAAGTTTGCCTCATCAGCTGTTAGTAAGCCGATTGGTTTTTCCAACTTTTTATTACCTTTTCCACTACTTCCTTTTGCACTAAATAAATCATGTTCTACATCAGGACATAATAAGCTTGCAGTCTTATTATGATATAATCTATCGTACACCCCATAACGAGTTTCAGGCATATATTCATAGCCATTTCCATTACCTTTTTGAATTGATAGACTTCTATCATTACAAAATGTACCTCCTAGATATATATATTTATCAGCTGTTTGACCAGTCTCAGTTCCTTTGACCAAGGTGTTCGCATACCAATTTTCAAGTTTGATTTTGGCTTCGCTACTTGCTGTATTTTCTTTAGTTCCTTCATAACTTGTTGAACCATATGATATAATATATACATTAATTGAAGATGCATTGATAAACCTAGCTATTTCCAATACAAAATTACTTGATGTTCCTTCTATGCAAAAGTATTTATAACCTTCTGATAATTTATTTGCTGTATTCCATTCTGTAAATGTACCTGAATAATCAGCATCTGTCAATTCAAAAGTCTTAGTTTCGTTATTGGCTGAATATTCTTTTGCAAAATAGTATTTTGTTTGTGAACTAAGAGTAGTCGTAAATGGTTGCTTACTTTTAACAGGTTCTTCAGAAAAATTCTCGCCATACATGTAACCTAAATATGTGGGGTCCCAATATTTATCATTATAAGCTTCTCTTTTTCCGGTTACAGAAACTTGGTCCCAACCATCAGAATTAGTTTTTGTTCCATTATAGATTAATCTTATTGAACCATCACCATTTATTCTTACGATTTTCCAATAGAAACCAGCAAACTTAACATTATTATTGACATCACCTCTATAAAAGTAGGTGTCTCCATCATTATCTATTGTCTTATACATTCCATTTTCATTTGCTTGTTCACTTGTCTTACTTAATGTTACTTCTCCTTTAGCTTCAATTGCTTTTTTGGCTTCATTTACATTACTTGCACTCATTTGTTCAGTTATTAATAAACAATCTGATAAATTATTATAACCTTTTTTGATACATATACTTGTTATCTCGTCTATATGTATTCTCTTTAACATTTCATATGTTTCTTTATCATTTTTAGTTACTTTAATATTTATATCTGTATCTATCTTAGAATAACTATTACTTGTTGGAAATACTTTTATACTTATTACTTTATTTTCGTTAAAACTATATGTTAAATCTAATGTATTTTTCTTTTCACTTGAAGAACCTTCTTCACTATCAGAATATGTAAACATTAAATCGGGATTACTTGATGTTATTTCTAATTTCATTGTATCAAGTGAAGCTAGACTTAATCCTGCTTCATGAGGATTAAGATAGTTACTTATATTTACTAATATATACTCTTCTCCATGTTCATAATAAGTATCTTTATTATCAACTGAAAGTGGTATATTCATTTCATTTAAGTTTCCATCTACTTTTACTTTGTAACTTGCATAACTATTATTCCATACTTCTTGAGTATAATCTCCATTTGTATCACTTACTGTTACACTCTCGTCTATCCATAATCTTAATGAATAATCTTTGGTGTATGTATTTGTATTTGCATTTATTTTCTCTACCCATATTCTTGTATCATTTAAACTTTTATATCTATTTGCATTTACAAGTACATCCTCGCCACTTGTTAAGTATACATCTATATCTTCATCTTTTAATCTTGTTTTAGTAGCTTGTTCTTCTCCATATACTATGCTTATTCCATAATAGATGTCTTTTGAACTTTGATTTTTACCAGATATTGTAAAATTAAATACATTATCAGATAATTTCAATGCACTTTCCTTATCCATAGGAACAGCATTATTCAAATCTATTTGATTATTCTCTGTATAGTTCATATAGATGTCTCCTGTTACTAATACACTATTTTTGTTTCCTATTAATGTATAATTTATGAATGCATATGTTACTCCAAATACTGTTAATAACATTACCACTACTGTTACTATTATTCCTATTCTCTTATTTTTATCTTTCATATTGTATTCTTCCTTTCTTTTTAATTTAATTTTTATTAATTAAAAAAACGTATAAAAACTTAGCATATAAATTGCTAATTTTTTATACGATTATTCTAGATTTTTACAATATGAAAATACTAGGTTAGTTGTACCTAAAGTACCCCCCCCCAGGTTGAGTTACACTTAACTTTATTT